>JBIIBI010000092.1:0-4311 GCA_044239485.1 Microbacteriaceae bacterium
CCATGCCCGTCTCGCCAGGAGACCGACCGGTCATGAGAGTCGTCAATGCAGAGGCCGTCGTGGTGGGAAATCCGCTGTGGGCGTCGGTTCTGGTCAACGAACCGATCGAGCGGGCGTGGGCAGAGCGGGCGTTGAGGTTTACCGAACCGAGTCCGTCCACGAGAACCACGATTGTTCTGCGTGATTGCGGCAGCCCAAGCGGGTTCTCCTCAGCGCGAACAGAAGCAAAAGCGCTAACCAATACATCCGCGAGGCAACGGTCGCTCGGACCAATGACGGGTAAAATCGGGGACACTGTGAGTCAAACCCCTTCCTCTTCCGAGCGTATCGATGACGTTGACGTTTCCCTCGAGATGCAGGGGTCATTCCTTGAGTATGCCTACTCCGTCATCTATTCTCGCGCCCTTCCCGACGCTCGCGATGGGCTCAAGCCGGTCCAGCGCCGAATCATCTATCAAATGGCCGAGATGGGACTGCGTCCCGAAAAAGGTTACGTCAAGAGCGCACGCGTTGTCGGCGAGGTGATGGGAAAGCTCCATCCCCACGGCGACAGTGCAATCTACGACGCTCTCGTGCGATTAGCGCAGTCATTCAGCCTCCGTGTTCCCTTCGTCGACGGCCACGGCAACTTCGGTTCGCTCGATGACGGTCCCGCAGCCTCCCGCTACACGGAAGCGAAACTGCGCCCCGAAGCAATCGCCATGACGGACAGCCTCGACGAAGACGTCGTCGACTTCGTCCCGAACTATGACGGGCAGCTTCTGCAGCCGGACGTGTTGCCCGCAGCTTTCCCCAACCTCCTCGTCAACGGCGCAGCCGGGATCGCGGTCGGAATGGCGACGAACATGGCGCCACACAACCTCGTCGAGGTCGTTGAAGCAACTCGCCACCTGCTCGCGCACCCGGACGCGACGTTGGACGATCTGATGGCGTTCATTCCTGGCCCCGACCTTCCCAGTGGCGGCATTATCGTCGGCCTCGAGGGGATTCGTGACGCCTATCTGACGGGAAAGGGTGCCTTCCGAACGCGTGCGCGCTCGACGATCGAACAGGTGTCAGCCCGAAAGACCGGAATTGTGGTCACCGAACTGCCGTACCTGGTTGGCCCGGAACGCATCATTGAACGCATCAAAGACGGCGTGACCAAAAAGAAGATCACGGGGATTTCCAATGTGGTCGACCTCACCGACCGGAAAAACGGACTTCGGCTTGTCATCGAGGTGAAGACGGGTTTCTCTCCAGAGGCCGTCCTCGACCAGTTGTATCGCCAGACGCCTCTCGAGGACGGTTTTTCCATCAACAATGTTGCGCTCGTTTCGGGAAAGCCCGAAACCCTGGGTCTGGTCGACATGCTGCGGGTGTACATCGCCCATCGCCTTCAGGTTGTCACGCGCAGATCGCGGTATCGTCTCGACCGCAAGACCGAGCGTTTACACCTCGTCGAAGGGTTGATTCGCGCCATCGTCGATATCGACGCGGTGATTCGAGTCATCCGAGCCTCGGATGATGCAGCGTCCGCGCGAACAGAACTACAGTCCACGTTCGCCCTGTCCGAACTCCAGGCCGATTACATTCTCGAGCTTCGACTACGTCGACTCACGAAGTTTTCGCGAATCGAGCTCGAATCGGAACGCGATTCGCTGATAACGGACATCGACGCGCTCACCACCCTCTTGTCGAGTGAAGATTCGCTGCGCACTGTTGTCTCGGACGAACTCGCCGATGTCGCCTCCAAGTATGGAACGCCGCGTCGGACGACGCTTTTGGACGGTGAGGATGTGCCCGTTGTCGGTGCGATTGCGAGCCTCGGACTCGAGGTCGAAGACGAACCCTGCAGTGTGGTCTTGACCGCGACGGGCAAATTGTTGCGGACTCCCGCCACATCAGAGTTTTCCGCTGTCGCCAAACGAGTGAAGCACGATGTCGTTCGGTCAGTCGTCCGCACGACCACTCGAGGCGATGTCGGGGCGATCACCTCGAACGGCCGTTTCATAAGGTTCACGCCGGTAGCGCTCCCCTCCTCTGACGGAGCAATCGGCTATGCAACGGGATCGAAAGCGACCGATTACGTGGTTGGACTCGCTTCGGGCGAAAGAATTGTTACCATCGTTCCGCTCTCGGATGTTCCCATAGCGCTCGGAACTCGCCGCGGAACCGTGAAGCGTGTTGACCCCAGTACCTTCCCAGCCCGTGCGGACTTTTCGATCATTAATCTCGACGACGGAGACGACATTGTCGGGGCAGATCTCGCTCCCGACGGACACGAGCTCGTCTTCGTGACACTCGACACTCAATTGCTTCACTTCCCCGCCGCCACGGTGCGTCCGCAGGGTGTCGGTGCGGCAGGCGTCGCGGGAATCAAACTGACTGACAGCGATCTCGTCGTCTCGTTTGCCAGTGTCGCGGCCGACGCCAACGCCCACGTCGTCACGATCACCTCGCCAGGGGCCACCTTGACCGGAGCCGACCCCGGCCGCGCCAAGGTCACCCTGTTGACTGAATACCCCGGAAAGGGCCGTGCAACGGGCGGAGTGCGCTCTCACACGCTACTGAAGGGCGAAGTTGGCCTCGCGCTCGCCTTCGTTGGCCCGGAACCCAGGGGATGCGCAACCGATGGCACAGCGCGTGAGTTACCGACCGAGTTCGGTAAACGCGACGGGTCGGGTTCACCGCTTACCGACGTCGTATCCTTTATCGGGACGAGACTGCGCTAGACGTCGATTCGATCGCGATCGAGTGCGCCATCGATGATGAACTCGCGACGCGGGGCAACCTCGTTACCCATGAGAAGTTCGAACATCATCGTTGCCTTCTCGGCATCATCGATGCGCACGCGTCGCAGTGTTCGGTGCTCGAGACTCATCGTGGTATCCGCGAGCTGATCCGCGTCCATTTCGCCGAGCCCCTTATAACGCTGAATGGGTTCCTGCCACGAACGTTTAACAGTGCGCAGCGAGTCCAGCGTTGCGTGCAACTCGGCTTCGGAGTAGGTGTAGATCACGTCGTTCGCTTTTGACCCTGGGTTGATTGCCACGATGCGGTGCAGCGGCGGAACAGCCGCGTACACGCGCCCCGCGTCGACCAGAGGTCGCATGTACTTGAAAAACAGTGTCAACAACAGCGTCCGGATGTGCGCACCGTCGACATCGGCGTCGCTCATGATGATGACCTTGCCGTACCGGGCTTGCGTGAGGTCGAAGGTTCTCCCGCTTCCAGCGCCAATAACCTGCAGAATCGAGGCGCACTCGGTGTTTGACAACATATCCGCGACCGACGCCTTTTGAACATTGAGGATTTTGCCTCGAATCGGAAGCAGCGCTTGGAACTCGGAGTCGCGCGCCAATTTGGCCGTCCCGAGGGCGGAGTCGCCCTCAACAATGAACAATTCGCTGCGCTCGAATTCGTCCGACCGGCAATCAACGAGTTTCGCTGGCAGAGTCGATGACTCGAGCGCATTTTTTCGTCGTTGTGTTTCTTTGTGAGCACGAGCCGAGATGCGGCTCTTCATTTCGGCAACGATCTTTTCCAACACGAGCGCGGACTGCGCCTTGTCGTCACGCTTGGTTGACGCGAACTTTTCTTCGAGCGCCTTCGTCACGACCGCCGAGACCACCTGGCGAATCGCGGGAGTTCCGAGTACTTCTTTCGTTTGTCCTTCGAATTGCGGTTCGGCGACGCGAACCGTGAGCACCGTCGTGAGACCTGTCAAGATGTCGTCTTTTTCGAGTTTGTCGCTTCCGACTTTCAGCCGGCGGGAATTCTTTTCTACTTCGGCACGGAGGACCTTCACGATTGCCTGTTCGAACCCGGTCACGTGCGTTCCGCCCTTGGGCGTCGCGATGATGTTGACGAAGGATTTTTGTACCGTGTCGTAGCCCGTGCCCCAGCGAACAGCAATGTCCACGTGGCAGGAACGCTCGACGTCCGTCGACACCATGTGCCCCGCTTCGTCGAGAACGGGGACTGTTTCGGTGAAGGTGCCGTCGCCGGTCAGACGCCACACCGAGGTCAGTGCGGTGTCGGGAGCGAGGAATTCGGTGAATTCACCAATGCCACCCGCAAACGAAAACTCGTGGTGCTCCGGTGTGTCCGACCGTTCATCCGACACCGAGAGCGAGAGGCCGGGCACGAGGAAGGCCGTTTGCCGAGCTCGCGCGAGGAGCGTATCGAGTTCGACGATTGACGATGTACCGAAGATCTCGGGGTCCGGCCACCAGCGAACTCGAGTTCCGGTCACTCCCTTGGGGGCTTTGGCCACAACGCGCAATTCAGAGTTGTCGATGTAGGGAGTGAACGGAGATCGCGGACCGT
>JBIIBI010000019.1:0-10071 GCA_044239485.1 Microbacteriaceae bacterium
AGCCACCGGAGAAAAGGACAGATCCACACCCAGCCGTTTCATGTTCTTCCCGTATTTCTTTGCCGTGGTGGTGATGCGTGATGCGTCCCAGGTTCCCATCACCCGAGCAGACGGGAGTGCGTAGATGACGTCCTCCAAGCGTTGAACCGAGCCGCCCTCCTCGTCGCTCGCAATGAACGGAGCGACTTCACCCCGGGATTTCTTCACCAACGAGGCGATCTGGCGTTTGAGGTCGCCCGGGGCTCCTCTGCCAAGAAATACGACACCACCGATCCCCTTGGCTACCGAACTATGTGCACCGCCGACATTCGCGACAGGCGTGCAGACGAATACGGTCTGTGCGACCAGTTGACGATCCGTCCACGTGGTCGGGTCATTGGGGTCATACGGACGGTCGCTCGGGACCGCGCTGGGGGTGGGCTTGGGGCTTGCGGTTGGCCCCGCGGTTTCGGCCGCTCTCGGGGATCCCGTCATCGGGTCGACGTCGAATGAGAGCCCACAGCCGCTCACGGCGACGAGCGAAGCGACCGCGGCGGCGGTCGCGACTTTGCGAAAATGTCGCGCCATGGGGCACGACACTATCAGGGCAATCCATTTGATGGGCAGCCCACGTTCTTGTGGTTAGTGACTGGCGCGATCCGACTTCATAAGGGTTTTTGCCACGGAAATCAGCATTCGACGGGGAACAAATCGACCTGCCATCGCCATGACGCGATTGGAGGATCCGACGATGACGCTGGGCGGCGAGGATTTTGCGTCAAGGGCCGACATCGCGGTGGCGACAACTTGCGACGGCGTCATGAGTCCACCCGACATCGCGCGCCCGCCGGCGACGTCGAAGAATTCGGTTGCCGTTCCCCCGGGCGAGACGGCGAGCGCCGTTACTCCGGTTCCCTGGAGTTCACCCCAGAGCGCCTCCGTGAACGACAACACGTATGCCTTCGTCGCCGCATAGACCGACATGTTGGGGACAGGTTGATACGCCGCTGTTGATGCGATGTTGATGATTGTCCCTCGGCCGCGTTCGATCATCGGGGCGACAAACACCCGTGAGAGTTGCGTCAAGGCGGTGATGTTGACGTTGATCTCGTCGGCAATCCCGTCGAGGTCTTCGTTAGCGAAGGCGCCGATGTGGCCCCACCCCGAATTGTTGACGAGAACGTCAATTGGGGTTTTCCCGACCGCGGTCGCGAGTTTTTTCGCAGCGCCCGGTACCGAGAGGTCCGATGCAACCACACGCACGCTTACCCCGTGAGACGCAGTGATTTCTGCGGCCAGCGCCTCCAGTCGATCGGTTCGGCGGGCGGCGATGACGAGGTCGTGTCCGCGCGATGCGTATTCGCGGGCGAACACCGCGCCGATCCCGCTGCTCGCGCCGGTGATGAGCGCTGTTGGTCGTTTTTCTGCCATTTCGTCAGTCTAGTGACCGCTGCGATTAGTCCGTCGTCGAGAGACAATCTCATTAAATAACCGAACTCATGTTAGTATTTTGCCATGGGAAGACCACCAAAAGGAACTCGTCCAGTAACCGACCCGTCGTTGACAGATGATTTTTGGCGGGACCTCACCGGACAGTCCGAGCCAGCACAGCGGGACCAATTCCTGTGGCTGTCGATTCACCTCGTCCGTGAACTAGGTTTGAATCAGTTCAAGATCACGACGGTCGCAAAAATGCTCGGGTATTCGGTGGCGATGGTTAATCATCATTTCGGGTCACGCGACGGGCTCATCGCGGAATGCGCCGAGCGAGTGCACCAGAACTACTCACTCGAACTGATTGATGCAACCGAAGCCGCAGAGCGCAACCCGCGAGCCCGGCTCGAGGCGTACATCAGAGCCCGTGTGGTTTGCGGTCGACAGCTTGGGGGCTGGACGCAGGTTCTCAACTACCCTTACCACTCCTTCGAATCGCCAGCCATCGCAATCTCGCGATCGGGCGACTCGTTTGAGAACAGTTTCTTCCGGAACCTGATGTACATCACCCAGTTGGTGCTCGACTTACAACAGGGGACCGTCTCGGACACGCGTCCCGATCGGGAAGCGTTCGCGACCGAGATCATGAAACGCAACCCCGTAGCAATCTTTCACGCGTCGAATATTGGCACCGCAACTGCAGGGGCTGTGATGTGGATGTCGGGACGAATGGATGTCTTCACTCAACCTAAAGAGATTGTGGATCTCGCGAACGCGGCGCTCGAATGGCAGGTTGGCCACTTGGTCGACAGCATTCCCGTTCACTGAATCCTGTCACCGGTGCGCAACAATAGACGTACAACCCGGTGAAAGGACTCGACCATGGTCGCCGACAAGCGTATTTCTTCTGGTGGCCCGTGGGAGGACATCATTGGCTATTCACGCGCTACCGTGGCCGGTCCGACGGTCCACGTCTCTGGCACTACCGCCACAGTTGACGGTGAACTTCAGCACGCCGGCGACGCATACGGGCAGACACAGGTTGCCTTGGGCATCATCGCAAATGCCCTTGCCGAGGCTGGGCATTCGATTAACGACATTGTCCGCACCCGAATGTTCCTGGCCAACGCGTCCGACATGGATGCGGTGGGCAAGGCTCATGGTGAAGTGTTCGGCTCTATCAAACCCGCCGCGACCATGATCGCCGGTCTTGAGTTCATCAATCCAGAAATGCTCGTCGAGATCGAGGTTGACTCGTATAAGGCGTGACAATCGATACGTCAAACACCAGGTGAGGGAAATTTGGGTGCTGATAGGCTCAACCACGTGACTTCGAGGACCTTAAAGTTGCCGACGTGGCTTGGCAAAATCGGCCGAATCGATGGCGACGATAGAAGGTTCGTGATTTTCACGAGCATTGCGGCGTACCTCGGCATTTCGGTCACCTACAACATTGCCCAATACCAATCCTTGGGAGCGGCTCGCGTTACGGTGGCAGCACTGCTATTCGTCGCCCTGTTCATCTGCTTTTTTGCTTTGAGTCACCACGGGGAATCGTGGCGTTTTCCGCGTCCTCAGAATTTTTGGGTCGGGCTGTGGATTCCACTCGTGACACTGTTCGCGTGGATGTCCAGTTTCCCGAGTGGCGAGCGATTTCAGGAATACTATCCAGCGTTTCCGTTGAATTCGATTGACTCTGGGGGTCCGATTGGTCGGGACACGCTGTTCCATGAAACGCTGATTCAGAGCATTATGAGTTTCGGATACCCGAGCACGGGGCTCAACGATGTTCCGCTCTTGGTTTATCACACGCTGAGTCACTACACCGAATCCGCGATTCTCTTGATATCCGGTCTTGAACCGCTAGACAGTGCGGGTCTTTTTTTCGACCTCAAGGTCGTTCTCATCGTCGCGAGTATCGTGTTGTTGCTCAGTGCGGCGACAAAAAACCGCTCCTTTACGACATTTGTCGTTGCCGTCATCGTGGCAGTTCCCGCCCTAACCTCCCGCTGGTTAATCACGTGGTCGTTAGCGCTCTGGTTGACAACATTCATTTTGATCGCCACGGCTCGTTTCAGCCACCGTGCGATCACGTCTGCAGCGCGTCCGACCGGGGCCACCCTGGTCGGGCTCGGCGTCATCGGTGTTGCACTGTGTTTGGGGAAAATTTCGTCCGGGATGATTTACATTCTTGTCGTCGGCATACACCTTCTCATCTCGCACGCCCGCGACAGACGTATTTACCTGTTGGGGACGTCCTGGCTCGTGTTTCTCGTCGTTTACGGTTGGCAATTCGCACGCGACCGAACGATTGTTCCCGCCGAGGATGGATTTTCCGTGTGGAATGGCATCAAGTCAGTTGCGAAAATGATCCTCCTCAACGGCAAATTTCCGCAATACACGCAAGACCTATACGTGCTTGGTGGTGTAATCATCATCACCTGGGTCCTTTACCGGCGACGATCGACCGTCGCTCTGGCGCTTTCGCTCGCAACTGGTTTCGCGGGAATTTGCTTACTCCAATTCCTAGGAACAAACCCCCACGATGTGCGCTACTTCGCCCAAGCGCTGTTTTTCGTTGTACTTCTCTTCACCGTTCTCGAGATTCTCTCAATCCCCCCCACCGCGTCACTGGCAAAGCCAATTACTAGCGCGGGCTTTCGTCGTTGGTCATATGTCGCGTTCGTTGGCGTGCTGGCAATTGCCGTGACGGGGACGGGACGGGCTCCACTTGATGTTCTCGCGGAATCTCCCACCTCAATCATCAAACCTTTCTCTGACGTGCGGCCAACGAACGACGCGACGAGCCCGCGGATAGAAGAATTTAGACACGATCTGAACTCATTCATGGCATCTGAAGGCCTCAACAAGCGCAACAGCCTGCTATTTATCCCGGGCGAGGTCTGGCCAGATTTATCCGCACGTTTGGCCGAATCCGACTCTCTCAAGGCGGGAAAATCGTGGTCGCACCCGTTTGTTGTTTACGCGGCCACCGGAGTCCCCTTGCTCAACGGAATTGTCGCGTGGGAAGACTATTACGGGTTCTCGGCTTATTCCGAACGCAATGTGGTGATTCCCGCCGCGCAACTGCCGAATTCAAATCCTTGTCGTTTTGGGAAGACAATCATCACCGTTGCGAAATGGCATCCTGCCGCTTTCTCGACACAGTGCGGAGCCTCCGGTGAGTAATCGCGAAGCACCAGAATCTCTGCGTTTCCTGATGGTGGGCGCGTTCAACACGCTGCTCGGCTTCGGCGCCTTCGCCCTGATTCAGTTTCTCGTCGGGGCCTGGATTGGCGAGGTTCTGGTTCTCGTTCTCGCTCACCTCTCAGTGTCCACCATTGCGTTTTTTCTGCATCGCCGTATTACATTTCGAGCGCACGGAAATCTGTTGATTGACTTTGTGCGTTTCCAGAGCGTCTACATCGTCCCAATCGGTATCAACCTCGTGGTTCTGCCACTACTCGTTCGAGTCGCCGGGATGAACGTTTATCTCGCTCAGGGACTAATCACGATTGCGACAGTCGTTGTGAGTTATTTCGGTCACAAGTACTTCTCGTTCCGCCGCAAGGCACCAGCGAAACCTCAATAATCGACGGTGCTATCCGCGACAAACCCGATCGGTTCCGCACGCAACGAAATGTAGATGCGCAAAATGTATTCGCCGATAACGCCGACCAGCATTGCGATAATCCCGAAGCCGAACAGGATTAACGAAAAAAGGCTTGCAAACCCTTCGGGCCAATTGGGGTTTGACAGCTTCTCCGAGATAATCCATACGATCATCGATAACGACGCGACCAGGAACATTCCTCCAAAAAAGATGGCCATTCGCAGTGGCACAATCGAGTTGTTGAAAATTGCTTCAACACCCAGTTTGAAAACCTTGCTGAGCGGGAACTTGCTCTCGCCCGCCACTCTCGCCGCGCGCTCGTATTCAATACCGACGCTCTCAAATCCCATTCCCGCAATAGTGCCGCGGATATACGGCCGAGGGTTGTTCTGTGCCAGCAACGCCGTAATGACCCGGCGGTCCAGCAGGCGGAAATCACCCGCGTCGCGAGGAATCGGGTGCTCGCTCAGCCGGTCAATCGCCCAATAGCCAACCGAGCGAATCATCCCGTTGACCGCGCCTTCTTTGCGGGCGCGACGAACTCCGTAGACGACTCGAGCGCCCTTTTCCCACTCCGCAAGGAATGCGGCGATCAGTGAGGGCGGGTCCTGCAGGTCCGCATCAATCTGAATGACAGCGGCGCCCGACGTGAACGAATAGTTCATGAGGATTGACTTCTGGAACCCGATGTTGCGGGTGAAACGAAAACCCTTCACTCGCGAATCTGCCTTTGCCATGCGCTGAATCATGGGCCAGGAATCATCGGTTGAATGGTTGTCGGTGAAAACGAATTCGAAATCGAACCTACGCGACAACGATTTCGCTACCGAAACCAGTTCCGTGTATAGGTTTTTCAGGTTCTCTTGCTCGTTAAAGACCGGAATCGAGATACTGACGAGGCGATTGCTGCTCACTATTTCTCGTTCCGTTCGTTCTCGGGCGATTTCATCGCGAAAGCCTGGTGCATGTAGTCGACGACCCCTGCGATTGGTTCACGAAAACTCACGCTAGCCAAGTCTACGGTGGGAATCTCTCGTGCCTGGAAAACCTCATTCGGCGCTGAAGCGATGGCCCCGATGTTGAGAAGATCCGTGCGGTCAAAACTGGAAAAGATTGATTCGGCGAGGACTCTCAGCTGCACGGGCATTCCGTGGGAAATCGTGACCCATCGCGACGGGCGTGTGGCCGAGAGAATGTTGAGCGCGTTGACGAGATCGTCAACGTGGTGGTATTCGCGAAGTTGTTCGCCGGAAGACATGTCAAACGACTTTTCCGCAACGAGCGCATCGAGAATCTGCCCCAAAAACATGTGAGGCTGCGGAACCGCTGCGCCGTAAACGGTGTGGAAGCGAACGTGCATCGCATCGACTCCCGAATTAGCGGCCTCGTCGACGAGTGCCGCAACCGCTCGCTTGGATTCGAGGTAGGGATTTGTGCTCGGGCCGAGTGACTCGAGAGCTGTTCCGTAGGTTGTCACGGCGAATCCACTGGACTTTGCGACATCCAGCACTGTTCTGGGAAGGGCGACGTTGACGGCGGTCACGACGTCACTACTGGAACGCGGGTCCGTCACTGCAGCGAAAAGGTGCACATTTTCCGGGGGGACGGGAAGCGAGTCGACAAACCGTTCGAACGTTGACCCACCGGAGCTGGCAAGCCACGATTCGATGTCCTGACGACCCGCCACAACGAATTGTTCGTGAGGGTTTGCGGCAACGAATCGCTGGGCAATCCGTGACGAACCGCCGATAATGAGTTGCACGACAATCGATCCAATCAGTCGCTTAGCGGAGAGAGTCTCCAGCCTGTCTGACACTAGACTTGCAATATTGTTGAGCATATCGGACATGCTTCTTCTCACATGAATGAATAGTGCAGGTGACATCATCAAGGCAGTGATTCTCGCGGGAGGCCTCGGTACCCGCATCAGTGAAGAGACATCAACTCGACCGAAGCCCATGGTCGAGGTGGGTGGCATGCCAATCCTGTGGCACATCATGAAGATGTACTCGCACCATGGAATCAACGAGTTCATCATTTGCCTGGGATACAAGGGCTACGCGATCAAGGAATACTTCGCGAACTATTTCCTTCACACCTCGGACGTGACGATGGACCTCTCGGATAATTCGATCGAGGTTCACCACCGCTACACCGAGCCGTGGAAAGTCACACTCGTTGACACGGGTGAAGCGACGATGACCGGTGGCCGGTTGAAGCGAATTCGGTCGTATCTCACCGCTGGCGAACCCTTCTGCATGACTTACGGGGACGGGGTCAGCGACGTCGACATCACGAAGATCATCGCGCACCACAAAGCAGCGGGTCTGGACGCAACCCTGACCGCGACTATCCCACCGGGTCGATTCGGTGCGCTTGACCTTGCGTCAGACGGTCGAGTCAATGCTTTCCAAGAAAAGCCGGACGGCGACGGCGGAATGATCAACGGTGGTTTTTTCGTCCTCGACCCGAAAGTGATTGATTTGGTCGACGGTGACGACACGGTGTGGGAGCAGGGTCCGCTCGAGAAACTCGCCAAATCCGGACAGTTGTCGGCCTTCACTCACACAGGTTTTTGGCAACCGATGGACACGCTTCGTGACAAGAACTATCTTGAAGCGCTCTGGACCAAGGGAGAAGCTCCGTGGAAAACCTGGGCGTGACCGCCGACTTCTGGTCGGGGAAGCGCGTCTTTCTGACCGGTCACACAGGTTTCAAGGGAAGCTGGTTGGCCGTCTGGTTACACAAACTCGGCGCAGACGTGACGGGCTTTTCGCTCGAGCCCAACACGCAACCGAACCATTTCGAGGCGCTAAAACTCGACTCTTCGATCACGTCGATTCTGGGCGACATTCGAGACCTCGAACACCTTCGGTCATCGATGGTCGCGGCGAATCCCGACATTGTCTTGCACCTTGCGGCGCAACCGCTCGTTCGCGAATCGTTCGACAACCCCATTGCCACGTACGCCACCAATGTGATGGGAACCGCGAACGTTCTCGAATCGGTTCGCGATTGCCCGAACGTCAAATCGGTCGTGATGATCACGACCGACAAGGTCTACGAGAACAAGGAATGGGAATGGGGGTATCGCGAAGACGACCGTCTCGGCGGATTTGACCCCTATTCGAACAGCAAAGCCTGCAGCGAACTCGTCACCGCGTCATACACTCAGTCCTTCTTCAACTCGGACGACTACGGCACCCACGGAGTTGCGATTGCGACCGCTCGAGCCGGCAATGTTTTCGGCGGCGGAGACTGGGCGAAAGACCGCCTGATTCCCGACCTCGTTCGCGCGCACGAGGCAAAAGTGGCTCCGGTGATTCGCTACCCCGGTGCCGTTCGTCCGTGGCAGCACGTGCTCGAGCCACTGAGTGGTTATCTTGCCCTTGCCCGTGCCTTGTATGAACACGGCCCGCGGTTCAACGGCGCCTACAATTTCGGCCCACGAGACACCGACGCCCAGACCGTCAAAACAATCTGCGAGATCGTCACGGGAATTCTCGGTGACGCGCAGAAGTGGGTGTTGGACGACGCGGTCAATCCCCACGAGGCGGGCCATCTCAAACTCGATATCTCGAAGGCAAAGGCACGGCTCGGCTGGGAGCCAAAAACCGACCTCGACCAAGGCCTAGCGCTTGCGGGTGAGTGGTACAAGAACTTCGCTGCGGGAACAGACGCGATGGAGTTAACACTGCGTGATATCGCAGCGTTCGAGGTGCTTTCCTAGCAATCTCGATTTGACCTGAACTGACGATCCCGAGAACAACTCGCCGTCAGAAGAGGAGAGTCACACCGCGAATGAGGGTGGCGACCGATCCCAGGATTGCGAGCCATGTGATCGCGTTGCTCGTGCGTTCGAGCGAGAGCTTTCGTGAAATCAGTTCTCCGACGAGGAGACCGGCCCCCAGAGCCCCCAGCAACACGATCCACGAAATGAGCGAATACGACGGCAGTGGAATCGAGCCGCCCCAGGTCTTGAACAGGAGCGAGCCTCCGCTCATCATGATGAGGAGGGGCTGAATCGTCGGGATGAACCTGTCCGGCGGCCACCTTTTCAGATTGCGGAACACGACCAAGGGTGGGCCGCCGATCGATGCGACGGCGTTCAGGAACCCGGACGCCAACCCGGTCAGAGACGCGGGAATGAACAGTGACTGTGTTGACGGCAGCGGAGGGGACTTCACCGTGATGATTACCGCGAGTAACAACACGAACCCGATTCCGACCTCCAGAAAAGCCGGATCGACCTCCTTCAGGAACGACACCCCGAGCCAGATTCCCAGCGCACAGGGAAGAAACATCGGCAGGATTATGTTCCATTCGATGTTCCGCCAGTTCAGAAACATCGCCAATCCTGCCGCAGGCAGACCAAGCAGGTTCATCAACAAGACGCCTTCGAACGGTCCTACGGCGATGATCGCCAGCGGAGCCGCCGCCAAAGCGAACCCCATACCCGTAGCGCGTTGAGCAATTCCTCCCATGGCAACCGCCAGCAGCAGGAGCCATGCGTAATCGATCATCAGAGGTGCGTGACCTCCGCAGCCAGAGGGGCGAGGAAAGTCGTGGCCGTCTCGTGGAGCACTTTGCCGAGTTCGGCGTTGTCCAGACCCATCACTCTCTCTACTGTCTGAACCGGGTTCATGTCCGCCATGTCGAACGGGTAGTCGCTTCCCAGGAAAACTCGATCCGCACCCATTCGGTTGATCAACAGGGCCAGCGACTGATCGTCGTGAGTGAGCGAATCGAACCAGAAATGCTTCAAGAGAGTGGAAGGCGCGACAGGCAGATGAACCTTGGGCTCTGGTCGAGCCGCCCAGCCGTGATCGAATCGTCCGATTTGATAGGGAAGGAAGCCGCCACCGTGCAGCAGTCCGAACCGAAGACGCGGGTGCCGTGTCAACACCCCACCGAACATGAGCGACCCCGCCGCGAGCGTCGTGTCGGTCGGGTTTCCCACGAAGTTGTGCAGATAGTGCGCCTTCATTCGGCCGGTTCCCTCAACCACGTCGTGGGGATGAAGGACAATTGGCTTTCCGGCCAGC
>JBIIBI010000080.1:0-4691 GCA_044239485.1 Microbacteriaceae bacterium
GAAGCTGAGAAGGTCGTCGCTGCCGGTGGACTCTACGTGCTCGGCACAGAGCGCCACGAATCTCGTCGTATCGACAACCAGCTTCGCGGTCGTTCGGGCCGTCAGGGCGACCCGGGCGAAAGTCGTTTTTACCTTTCCCTGCAGGACGACCTCATGCGCTTGTTCAACTCGGGTGCCGCTGCGGCGATCATGAGTCGAACGGGTGACGATGACATGGCCATCGAGTCGAAACTCGTGTCCCGCGCGATTCAATCGGCGCAGTCGCAGGTCGAGGCCCGCAACGCCGAAATCCGAAAGAACGTCCTCAAATACGATGACGTCTTGAACCGCCAGCGTGAGGCCATTTACGGCGACCGCCGCCAAATTCTTGAGGGCGCGTCCATTAAGGACAAGGTGACCTCGTTTATTGAGCGAAGCATCACCGAGGTTGTCAACCAGAACACGGGCAGTGCCCGCAACTCGGACGACTGGGACCTGGAACACCTCTGGGTCGATGCTCGTCAGATCTTCCCCGTGACGATTTCGGTGCACGAAGTTCTTGCAGAATATGGTGCGAAAATCACTTCGGCAGACGTCACGCGCGAACTGATTTCGGACGCGATGGTTCAGTACGGAATTCGTGAGGGCTCACTGGGCGAGAACGCCATCCGTGAACTCGAGCGTCGCGTCGTTCTGTCGGTCATCGACCGCCGCTGGCGAGACCACCTCTATGAGATGGACTATTTGAAGGATGGCATTGGTCTTCGGGCGATGGCACAGCGCGACCCGCTGATCGAATACCAGCGCGAGGGATTCACGATGTTCCAGGCGATGATGGGCATGATTCGCGAGGAGTCGGTTGGATTCATCTTCAACCTCGACGTCCAGGTCGTTCCGGCCGGTGGCGTCACCCAGGTTCAGGCACCCGGCATCGCACCAGCGCCCATCCCGACCGAAGGCCTCTCGTATTCGGCCCCGAACGAGGATGGCGAAAATGTATTCCTTGATCAGTCGGGTCGACAACCGGCCGCCCCGCAAGAACGGCTTCGCCCTCGCCGCGGAAACCCACCGCCCCCCGCACAGGGCGGTGGCGCGAAAGGTGCGTTCGGTCAGTCACTCGACTAACTAGAGCAACGCGAGTGCGCTCGCGCGCCAGCGGTGGTCGAGCCCTTCGAGTCGAACGCACACGGCGCGCGTTCGTTGGCCGAAGCGAATCAGGCTGACGCCTTCGACGACGCCGTCGCTCGGCTCAGTCACAACCGTGAGCCCCACGATGATGAGGGGAGATGTTTTTGTTGGCTCACCGCGCGCAATGCGATTTCGACGTGCGGCAATCGACCGTTCGGCGACTACGCGATAGACGTCTTCGGTGACCCATCGCCCAATCTGTTCGACGGGACGGATTCCGGCGATGATCTCGCAACCGATCAGAGCGAGACGTTCGATCGTTTCCCGAGGGTCGGGAAGCTCGGATCTCGGTGTCGGTTGCGGGTCAAAGAACTCGGTTGTCCGTGATTTGTTATGCCTGGGTGCTTCTGAGGAGGAGACTGTTGTAACCATTGCTGTACTCGATTCCGGAGCGTGGATTCGTGACAGAGGCAATGCCTCATAACGCCACAACCTTGTCGCAGTTCGCGGAAGCGTGAGCCAGGTCGTGAAAATCTGTGGATAAGTGGTTCGGAATGATTGCCCTACCTATCATTCGGCATATGTCTATAAATGAAAACCTCTTGGGGCTGGGTTCTTTGTGGGACGCCGAGCAACTCAACATCGAACGGGACGTTGCGCGGGAACGTGAACGCGAACGAAAATCGGAACTGTACTTCTCTGACGCATTGTTGGCGCTCGCTGGAGCCAGTGGGGTAACGGTCCAGGTGACGTCGTTTGACCACATCATTCATGTTCGGCGAATTGGGATGATGTGGATTGATGGCGTGGTGTGCGGCTTGGCTGATCGGGCGATTGTTCCGTTCGACGCAATCGGTGCTGCGTATTCCCCGTCACACTGCGCGTGCACAACAACGCAGCCGAATCATTACGAGATGGTCCCGCTGGGGGCAGTGTTACGAGAGCTCGAACGCCGCGCGTCATCGGTCACGGTCATCGGTGAACGATTCGGTGTTCGCGGGCGAATCATCGGAGTCTGGCGCGATGCGGTTACGGTGCGCTCAGCACATCGCGACACGGTGTTGCGACGGTCAGCCGTCAGGGTTGTTCTCGTGGATGACAGTGGCAGGTCGTAACCCGAGAATAGATGGGACAAAATCGGGTTCGTGACCCAGCATCAGCGCATCCCGCTGTCGCGAAGCGACAAACTCGGCCAGTGCTGCGTGAGTGACTCGGATCTTGCGACCTGGTACCACGAGCAGTTCTTCACGGGCAATAAACCCCGCAACGCGTTCCCGGGATGTCCCCAACACCTCGGCTACGTCAGCAACGGTCAGCATCCATTCTTCGGTCATGCTGCGAGATTGCCACGAAACCGTTTATCGCGATGAGGAAAACGCGTGTGTGGGGATAACTAATTCCGAAGATCACGTCGAGCACCACGATTGGGTGCGGAAAGGAAGTTCTATGACCACAATTTTCTCGTTCGTGCGTCGACGGTTGGCCGCTTCTCGGACACTCGTGGGTGTTGCACTAATCCTCGTCAGTGTCGTCGGAGTCGTCAGTGTCGTCCGGATTTCGACACCCGGTGACCGGGTGATTATGGCGAACAGTTTTTTGCCAGCTGGCACCGTCATCACCGAGGACGTCATCGAAGAAGGTCGCGTCTCATCAATTGCCGTGAACCCGAGCGAATCACCGACAGATGTGATCGGACGGGTGGTGGGCTCCGATATCGGCGGGGGTGAAATCATTACTGCTCGTTTGCTGGAACCAATCTCGTCTTCACGCGTGCTCATCTCGGTACCTCTCGGAGTGACGCCACCGTCAGCAATCACGAGCGGCACGGTGGTTGATCTCTGGTCTGTCAATGAGGACGCTGACATGCCCCCGATCACGGTAGCTCGGAATGCTGTTGTTGTGTCCGTCACTGACAGTGGTTTCGGTGGGGACTCAGTCCTGACCGTTCTCGTTGACCCGGTCCAGGTCGACAGGGTTCTGGGAGTTCTCGGTTCGTCGCGTGTCATCGTGGCAACGTCAGGAGAATCTCGGTGACAACCGTCGGGGTGCTGGGGCCGCCGTCGAGGTTGGCCGATTTGAATTCCCTGACCGATTGGGCCGACATCGTGTGGGGAGTAGATTCCGTTCGAGACGTGGTCCGCCACGTTTCCCAATCGCCCGTTGACGTGCTCGTCACCGAAGCGAGTGTGGCGTATCTGACCGATGAGTTGATGCGCTTGACGCCGCACTCCATCGGTCAGATTTGCGCTGTCGCCGAGGCAAACGGAGTTTTCGAGTGGGCTGCTGGCCTTACCGGAGTTCGTGCGGTCCGCAGTTTTTCGGACACTCGATCCGTGATTGGGGCCGACCCGGAACCGGATGGCGGATTGCCGATAGCCCAAGGATTGGCTCCCGTCGCTGAAACTTCGCCACGCAACCCCACTGTAATCGCAGTCTGGGGGCCGGTCGGTGCGCCCGGTGTCACCACGACGGCGATTTCCCTTTCCACCGTTTGTGCACAAGCAGGGCTATCGACACTTCTCTGCGATGTTGACACACGTGGTTCATCCGTTGCTATCGCTTTGGGCGTGCTGGACGAAACTCCTGGGTTTGCGGCCGCATGTCGATTGGCGGGTCGAAACGAATTGACCTCGTCAGAAATTCGACGAATTGCGAACACCGTTGAACATGACGGTGTGCGTTTCTCGGTGTTGACAGGCGTGCCCCGAGCCTCTCGATGGGCCGAAGTGGGGCCGGAAAAGGTTCGACCGGTGTCGGATCTGATCAGAGAAATGTATGACGTGGTGATTGTCGACGTCGGCTTCGGTGTGGAACAGAATGAGTGGATCGATGATGCGCCTCAACGCGACGGTGCAGCTCGCGAAATTCTGCGCCGGGCAGATGCGGTGATCGCCGTTGGCACACCTGACGCAGTCGGAGTTTCCAGAATCATTCGTGGCCTCGACGAAATTCGTGATTTGTGTGAGTCCCCGATTGTCGTCCTCAATCGCGCGCCACTTGGCTCTGGCGCTGATGCGGCCGACGCGATTCATCGTTTCAGTGACCATCTCGTGCGAACCGTCATTCCAGCTGACGGACGAAGGGGTATTGAAGAGGCAATGACTCGAGCTCGGAATCATCCCACGTTGTGGCGAAGGGTCGCGGAACAGACGGGGGTCGCACTACCACCCACTCTCCGCAAGTCTCGGTGGCGGCGGTAGCCTGTAAAGCATGCTGACCCTCGCCGAAATCGTTGCGGAACAGGCGTCGTTGCCGGCTGATGACGTCGAGTGGTTGCAGGACCTCGTTCGCGAGGGTCAGATCGTTGCGGACCTTTCGCTCGCCGACATCGCGATGTGGGTGCGGACGACGGATGGCTCGTGGGTCGCGGTGGCGCTCTTTCGGGCCAGCACCGCCAGCACCGTGTTCTATCGCGACATCGTCGGCACACGCATCAGTGACCCCTGGGACAAGCTGGTCGACGAGTGCGAACGACGTGGAACGATGGTCGAGCCGACGGAACCCACATGGTTCGAAGAGACGGCCACACTGGTGCGGGCAATCCCGATTCGTCGGCGTCGCGGGGCGAAGCCCATCGCCGTTCT
>JBIIBI010000081.1:0-4671 GCA_044239485.1 Microbacteriaceae bacterium
CGAGATCGAAACGGTTCGCGAATCAATCGCGACAGTTTCTGCACACGCCGGAGTGTCGTCGGTTTTCACTGACTTCGCCGACACTCGACCCGCATCGGTTGAAGCGGGGAAAGTCTTGTCGGCCGCCCAACACAACGACCAGGTGTGGACCGAATTCGACGGCTCCACCGTATCCGTTCTCACCCGGTCGCACCGCGAAGCGACGGAAATCGTGCGAGGCGTGCTCGGCCCGCTTTCGGAAGATAGTTCCCGGTCCACTATGTTGCGTGACACGCTGTTCGCCTTCTTGAGAAATGACCGCAAGTGGAAGGAAACTGCCGATGAGTTGTTCATTCACAAACAAACACTGTCGTATCGCCTGGGCAAAATTGAAGAGCAAACAGGGCTAAAGATTGGTCGATCCGCGGACCTGTCGTCGCTCTGGATTGCCTATCAAGCCTGGGAAACCATCTCAGCGACGGTGGTCACTGAATAAAGGTGAGCTGGCTGGGCGTTCCGAATCGGTGTGCCGTGATGCTCACGGCCTGTTCGCGAAGGAACGGGAGCATTTCGACGCGGGCGGCCGTCACCGCTGGACCCGACCAGATCGCCACATCGGGTCGTCCCCCCGTGGACGAGGTTATCGTCGACGGATTCCCGCCAACGAGCCGGATGCGCCGGCCGGAGAGTTCTTCTGCGCGCCGGCCAATCTCCTCGTGCCATTCATACTCGGTCTGGATTTCGACGGTCACGCCCATTTGCTCCAGCGCTCGAGAAATCTTCGTTTCGAGCCATGCCGAGGCTGAAACGAATGGTTGGTTACCGGCTCGGAATCCCGCGAGCAATACTCGCAACAATTCGGTGGGTTCAGCGCCGTCCGAGAATCGCACGATGACAGGGTTGGGGATTGGTCGGTATCGGAACAGGTTGCGCTCCACGCCGACGTTGGAGACGTCCCGCGCAATTCCGAATTCGGTCTGCCACGCTTCCTCGTCGAGACGCGCAGCGCGCGTGAGCCACGCGCGTCCGGCCGCGGTGACCGTGTCGAACTTGGGAAGAGCAGCGAGGAGTTGCTGGACTCGGTCGACCGTGAGATCCGCTCCGCGCGCTCGGGGGTCGGCGTCGGTCCACGAACCGAGTCCGAACAGATAGTTCGGCCCGCCCGCCTTTGACCCGGCACCGACAGCGGACTTCTTCCAACCACCGAACGGTTGGCGTTGAACGATGGCACCGGTCGTTCCTCGGTTGACGTAGAGGTTTCCGCCGTCGATGCGGTCGAGCCAAAACTCGATCTCGCTGGATTCCAGTGAGTGCAGTCCCGAGGTGAGCCCGTACTCGATCGCGTTGACCATGTCGATTGCCTCGTCCAACGTGCGAGCCGTCATGACGCCCAAAATCGGTCCGAAGTATTCCGTGAGGTGGAACTCGCTTCCCGCAGAAACACCCGCGCGAACACCCGGCGACCACAACTGACCGGATTTGTCGAGCATCCTGGGTTCCACTAACCACGACTCGCCCGGCCCGAGGGTCGTGAGCGCCGACAGCAGTTTCCCTTCCGCCGGACCAATGATCGGTCCCATTTGCGTGGTGGGGTCCGACGGATAGCCGACCTTCAGGCTGGTGACACCGTCAATCAGTTGATTACGGAAACGAGCAGAGGTTGCGACCGACCCAACCAAGATCACGAGAGACGCCGCGGAACACTTTTGACCCGCGTGACCGAACGCCGAGTAAATGACGTCCTTGGCCGCGAGGTCGAGATCAGCGCTGGGGGTAACGATGATGGCGTTCTTGCCGCTCGTTTCGGCAAGAAGCGGCAGGTCGTGACGAAGTTCGCGGAACGCCTCGGCCGTTTCGTAGCCTCCCGTGAGGATGACCCGCTCGACCCGAGGGTCGGACACCAACCGTGACCCAAGAGATTTGTCAGAGAACGTCACGAGCTGTAGCGCGTCCTGCGGAACACCGGCTGCCCACAGCGCCTCGACCATGACCGCGCCGCTTCGACGCGCAGTGCTTGCGGGTTTGATAATCACGGGCGACCCGGCCGCGAGCGCCGCGAGAGTCGACCCAGCCGGAATCGCGACCGGAAAGTTCCACGGCGGGGTCACGACGGTCAGTCGTGACGGCGTGAACGTCGCGCCGTCGATGCCCCCGAGCGCTTTCGCGCTTTCGGCGTAATAGTGTGCGAAGTCGATCGCCTCGGTCACCTCTGGGTCAGACTGGTCGAGGGTCTTTCCCGTCTCGTGGGCCATGATTTCCATGAGTTCGGCGCGACGAGCTTCGAGCGCTTCCCCCGCCTTGTGCAGGATGGCCGCCCTTTTGGCGGCTGGAAGCCGGCTCCACGCCGCGCCTTTCGTCGATGCACGAGTAATAATGTTGTCGAGTTGTTTCGAGGTCTTGACGAGGTTTGCGGTGACCGTCTTCTTTCCCACCGTCGACTTCTCGATCCGCGCAATAATCGCCGCGCCCCACTCGCGGTTCGCCGCGATGGCGGGGTCGGTGTCGGCGGCGTTTCGGAACGTGTCCGTCGGCATCGGTGCCTGTTTCACTCGTCGATCCTGGACTCGATTGGACGCGGGGACCTTGGTGTCTAGGGCGGCGAGCGACGCAAGAAAGCGTTTCTCTTCCCTCTCGAATAGGGCTTCGTTCTTCGATAAATCGAACACTGCCGACATGAAGTTGTCCTTGCTCGCGCCTTCCTCGAGTCGTCGAATCAGGTACGCGATGGCGACGTCGAACTCGGCGGGGTGAACGACGGGCGTGTACAGCAGCAGACCGCCGACGTCGCGCTTGACCGCTTCAGCTTGGCCGGGAGCCATCCCCAGCAGCATCTCGAACTCGATTCCCGACTGAACACCGCGTTTCTGAGCGAGAAGCCACGAGTAAGCGAGGTCGAAGAGGTTGTGGCCCGCGACGCCGATTCGAACATTCTCGATGCGTTTCGGGTCGAGTGCGTAGTTGATGACGCGCTTATAGTTCGTGTCGCTCTCTTGTTTCGTCGACCAGGTCGCAAGCGGCCAATCGTGGACAGCCGATTCGACTCGTTCCATCGGCAGATTTGCGCCTTTGACGATGCGCACCTTGATTCCCGCGCCACCCCTGGCTCGGCGCGCGGCCGACCACTTCTGCAGGTGCATCATCGCGCCGAGAGCATCGGGCAGATAGGCCTGCAGCACGATCCCGGCCTCGAGCCTCGCGAATTCGGTTCGGTCCAAAATTGTGGTGAACACCGCAATCGTGATGTCGAGATCTTTGAACTCTTCCATGTCGAGGTTGATGAAGGTCTGGTTCTTCCCCTTGGCGGCGAGTTTGTACAGGGGCAACAAGCGCTCGACGACGTGCGCCACGTTCTGGTCGAAGGACCACGGCGAATGCGGCGCGACCGTCGCCGACACCTTGATCGACACATAATCGACATCGTCCCGTTCGATGAGAGCCGTCGTTCCCGCGAGGCGCTTCGCCGCTTCCCGTTCACCGAGCACCGCCTCGCCCAAGAGATTGATGTTGAGCCTGATCCCCGGCTTTTTCAGTTTCGAGATGACCGAACCGAGTTTTGACGGGGTCGCGTCGACGATGAGGTGCCCAACCATCTTTCGCAACACAATTCGGGCAATCGGGATGACAACACCGGGAAGTATCGGGGCGAAAAATCCACCAAGCCGAACCGCGACCCGCATCACCCATGGAAGGAACGCTGGCACGTTCGGTGCAATCGCCCGTAACTTTCGGGCGGCGACGCGCAGATCTTCCGGTCGAACGACGCCATCGACGAAACCGACCGTAAACGCGAGACCGTCGGGGTCTCGAAGGATGCCCGCGAGCCGAGTCGCACTGACATCGACGGGGAACTTTTCGGCCGCAGTGAGCCAGCGCCGAACGAGCTCAACGCTTTCAGACGCGAGATTTTCGGAAGGGGTTGCTTTCGTCACAGCCCAAGTTTGCCGTTAAAAACTGATTAGAAAAAACGGTTGAGGAAAACGTCCCCCGATAATCAACGTGAACACAGCGATTGCCTCGTTCGAGATAATGAGAGACATGATCGGACTCGGCACACTCATCAACATCGGAACAATCGTCGCCGGTTCCGCCATCGGCGTGGCTATTGGATCCAAGCTCCCCGAGCGCACCAATCGAGTCGTCACCGACGCTCTCGGCCTCATCACGCTCGTGATGGGAGGGCTGAATCTTGCCGCTCTTGGCGACGCGGAACTGGTTGCGGCGGTCGGCCCAGCAGCGCCTTTCCTCATCATTGTTGGCGCTCTTCTCATTGGAAGCATCATTGGTTCGCTCATAGGCCTCGAAGCCCGCCTCGAGACGTTCGGGTCATTTCTGCACGCCAAAGTCGGTGCGAAGTCGGGTGTGGCAGCGAATTCCGCTCGTGAACGATTCATCCAGGGTTTCGTTGATGCCTCGCTCATTTTTGCCATCGGACCACTCGCAATTCTCGGGGCCTTCAGTGACGGTATGGGCCTCGGGATAGACCAGCTCGTGCTCAAGTCGATCCTCGACGGATTCGCGTCCATCGCCTTCGCGGCCTCGCTCGGTTGGGGAGTCGCGTTCGCCGCTCTTCCCGTCGGCATCTGGCAGGGCATTTTGACGCTCGCGGCCTTCGCCCTCGGATCCGTGCTGCCAGGCGCATCCATCGCTACTCTCACGGCGACCGGCGGAGTTTTGTTGCTTGGCGTCGGATTG
>JBIIBI010000082.1:0-4633 GCA_044239485.1 Microbacteriaceae bacterium
CTCTGACGAATTCGCTTAATGTCCGATTCGATTGTTGCAGCCGAGACGTGAAGTGAGGACGACAGATCATCAATTGAAAGACCCAAACTGCTCGACGCGAGTCGGTGAACAATGTGATGTTCGCGCTCGCGAGGAGTTGATGGAAATGATTCCGGTTTCGCGTCGAGAGCGGAGCGATAGGTGAAGTAGGCGTCGCGGTTGAGCCGATAGCCGGTGCTTGTCGCGGTGATGATGTCGTAAGGGTGTGCGGCCGACTTTGCGGCCGCCACGTAGGACCGCACGCTTCGAGTCGATACACCCATGTTCTCGGCGAGGAACGAAGCGGTGAGTGAGTCGTCAGTCGACCGCAACAATTCCAGTAGTGCGAGATATTTATCGGACATGGTGCCTCAACGATACCGAACCGCGTGAATTCCCTTCCGCGAGGGCGGAAGCATCCCTACGACCAGATTTCACTCCGAGTGAGTGCGTAAGTGACAAAGTGGTGTCATTCAATGAGGAGGTTGCAATGACGCGAGTTTTCGTCGTTTGTGCAGCGGGGGCGTCAAGCACGTTCCTTGCTCGCCGCTTAACCGACCTCGCTTCGGCCGCTGGGCTTTCCTGGAGTTTCACTCCCGCGCCGGTAGATGTAGTTGCTGCGGATTCCGAGTCACTTGTTGCGGTCACCGCGCACGTCGCCAATCCCGAGGTGTTGGATTCCCTCACCTCGAGAGGCATTCGATTTGTTGTGTTGCCCAACACGGTTCGCGGTGGGTTTGGCGCTGAGGACGCACTGTCCGCAATCATCAACTTCGTCGCTGATGATAGTGAAAGCGCGGGTTCGATTGTCGAGCCCCACCTTCGAAAGGGCATCAACTAATGGCAACACGAACCGCAACCATCGCCTCGGGCCACGGCCTCCACGCACGACCCGCAGCATTGTTCGTTCAGGCAGTCAACGATTCGGGTCTCGACGTGACAATTGAAAAGGACGGTCGTGATGCGCCCGCCGGAAGCATCCTCGGAGTAATCTCGCTCGCGGTAAACCAGGGCGATGTCGTGACTCTCACGGCAGACGGAGACAACGCCGACGCGTTGTTGGACTCGCTCGTCGCTTTTCTCGAAACGGATCACGACGCCGAATGACTCAAACCGACAGCATCGTCACGGGAATCGGCATTGGCCGAGGGCTCGTGGTCGGCGACGTTCGACGCATGCCTGACCCGCTGCCCGAACCGGCACAGACCAACAGCACACTCAGCCCTGACGAAGAACTGGTGCGAGCCACGACCGCGCTCGGTGAAACAGCAGCAGACCTTCGGGATAGAGGGTCGCAGGCGGGCGGTCTCGCGAAGGAAGTTTTGGACGCACTGGCGTTGATGGCCGCGGACACAATGTTGCTGTCCGACGTGAAGAAGCGCATCGACGGTGGGTCCACTGCTGAACGTGCCGTGTTTGACGGATTTGCCAGTTTCGCGTCGATGATGCGGGCAGCAGGCGGATACATGGCCGAGCGTGCGGGAGACCTCGGTGATGTCGCGAATCGCGTTATTGCGCGCATCGCTGGAGTCCCGGCCCCCGGCGTCCCGCAGTCGACGACCCCGTTCATCCTCGTCGCTCGAGATCTGGCCCCCGCAGACACGGCGTTGCTTGATTTCGATATCGTGCGTGCTCTCGTCACGACTGATGGCGGCCCGACCTCCCACACGGCAATTTTGGCTCGAGAAAAGGGACTTCCCGCGATCGTCGGGGCGACAGGCGCCGATGTGCTCGTAGACGGAGACATCATTATCGTCGACGCAGGGATCGGTGAAATCGTGCTCAGCCCATCCGCCGAACGAATCGAAGCCGCTCTTGTCGAATCCGAGTCTCGGCTGGCGGCGCGCGCCGGGGCAACGGGTCCTGGTCGGATGGCCGATGGTCATGAGGTCGCGTTACTCGCCAACGTCGGTTCGTCGAAGTCTGCTTCCGCCGCGGTCGAGGCGCACGCCGAGGGAGTGGGATTGTTCCGCACGGAGTTCCTCTTCCTCGACAACGATGTCGCGCCGTCAATTGAGGCACAAAAAGCGGAATACACCGCAGTGTTCGAGAAGTTCCCGGGGCAAAAGGTCGTCGTACGCGTCCTTGATGCGGGTGCAGACAAGCCTCTGTCGTTCTTGACGGATGAGGGCGAAGAAAACCCTGCGCTCGGCCGCCGCGGTATTCGAGCCCTTTTCGCCCACGAAGACATCCTTCGGGATCAATTGACCGCCATCGCGCAGGCCACCGCCACAACGAGTGCCGACGTCTGGGTCATGGCGCCGATGGTCTCAACTGTCGAGGAAACCGAAGCGTTCGTGGGAATCTGCCGCGAGGTCGGAATCGCCAAGGCCGGCGTCATGATCGAGGTACCGTCGAGCGCGCTTTTGGCCAACCACATTTTGGAAATCGCTGACTTTGTGTCCATCGGAACTAACGACCTGACGCAATACACGTTCGCCGCGGATCGTCTTTTGGGTACTGTCGCCAATCTGCAGGACGCGTGGAGTCCTGCGGTTCTGCGCCTCATCCGCGAGGTCGGACTGGCTGGCGAGCTGACCAAAAAGCCTGTTGGAATCTGCGGCGAAGCGGCCGCGGATCCGGTACTCGCCGTCGTCCTCATCGGACTTGGCGTCACGTCGTTGTCGATGTCTGCCATTGCGCTCGCCGATGTGCGGGCCGAAATTTCGCGCTTCACGCTTGCCGAAGCGCGCCAGCTTGCCGACCGAGCATTATCGGCGAGAAATGCAAAGGACGCTAGAGCAGCAGCGTCACTTGCTTTCACCCATTAACACAAACACACACAGAAAAGGAGCGAGTCAATGACGACTTCGTCATCGCTACGAGTAGGGGTTCAGAAGTTTGGATCCTTCCTCTCGGGCATGGTTATGCCCAACATCGCGGCGTTTATCGCCTGGGGCCTCATCACGGCCTTCTTCATCCCCACCGGCTGGGTCCCCAGCCTTGGTGCTCCCGTCGAAGAGGGTGGACTTAACTTCCTCGCGATGGTCGGCCCCATGATCGTTTACATGCTCCCGTTGCTCATCGCAAACACCGGTGGACGTCTCGTCTACGGTGCTCGCGGTGGTGTCGTGGGTGTCATCGGAACGATGGGTGTCATCGTCGGAACCACGATCCCCATGTTCATGGGCGCAATGATCGTTGGACCCCTCGGTGGATGGCTCATCAAGAAGGTTGACGCACTCTGGGCCGGCAAGATTCGCGCCGGTTTCGAAATGCTCGTCGACAACTTCTCGGCGGGTATCGTCGGTGGTCTCCTCGCAATCGGTGCATTCCTCGGAATTTCTCCGGTTGTGACCTCGGTCTCTGACGCCCTCGGCGCCGGTGTCCAGGCACTCATCGACACGGGACTGATCCCGCTCGCGAGCCTCCTCATCGAGCCCGCGAAGATCCTCTTCCTCAACAACGCAATCAACCACGGTGTCTTGACGCCTCTCGGAACGATTGCTGCTGAGAAGGATGGTCAGTCGATCCTGTTCCTCCTCGAGGCCAACCCTGGCCCCGGTCTCGGAATCCTTCTCGCCTTCGCCGTCTTCGGCATTGGCATCTCGAAGGCCTCCGCTCCCGGCGCTATCATCATCCACTTCCTTGGTGGAATTCACGAGGTCTACTTCCCGTACGTCCTCATGAAGCCAGCCCTCATCGTGGCTGTTATCGCTGGTGGAGCAACCGGTGTTGCAACGAACCTGGTTCTGGGTGGTGGCCTCCGAGCTCCTGCCTCACCTGGTTCGATCTTCGCCGTGCTTATCCAGACGCCGACAACCGCTTACGTCGGCGTGATCCTTTCGGTCATCCTGTCGGCAACGGTGTCGTTCTTGATCGCGGGTATCGTTGTACGCGCGACTCGTAAGGGCGACATTGAAGCTGAAGGTGGCGAACTCGCCGCTGCAAAGGCTCAGTCGAAGGCGAACAAGGGATAGTACAAAATGTCTGCTGACCACACAACCACTGTCATTTTCGCCTGTGATGCGGGAATGGGCTCCAGCGCGATGGGGGCAACCCTCCTTCGCACCAAGCTGAAGGCCGCCGGTATCACGGACGTCACCGTCATCAACAAGGCTGTTGCCGATTTGGCGTCGGACGCGGAGTTCGTGATTACTCAATCGGGACTGACGGATCGGGCGCGCCACATGGCGCCCGACGCCGTTCACGTCACGGTGGAGAACTTCATGGCGACTCCGAAGTATGACGAGGTCGTTGAGACCCTTCGGGCTCAGCGAGCATAGGTTAGCGACAACCGGGGATTCACGCGATGAACGTATTGACCACAGACACTATTCGTCTTCACGGAACGGCAACGACCCGTGAAGAGGCCATTGCAGAGGTGGGGGCGCTTCTCGTCTCCAGCGGCGCGGTGTCCGACGAATATGTTTCGGCAATGTTCGCGCGTGAATCCTCGGTTTCCACTTACATGGGGAACCTTCTCGCGATTCCTCACGGAACCAACGAATCGAAGGGTTCAATTCTTCGTTCCGCAATCTCGGTCGTTCGTTACGACAACGCGATCGATTGGGGAGGAAATCCCGTCCGGTTCGTCATCGGAATCGCGGGTAAAGGCGATAGCCACCTCGAAGTGCTCGGTTCCATAGCGACGGTCTTTAGTGATATGACCGCA
>JBIIBI010000083.1:0-4591 GCA_044239485.1 Microbacteriaceae bacterium
ACACTCCAAGGTGTTCGAGGTCAGTCGCGGAAGCGTCACCGAGCACGATTTTGACCCGCGCGAAGTTGGATTCACGTATTCGTCCATCGACGACATTCGTGGTGGGTCGCCGGAAGAAAACGCAGCGGTGGCTCGAACGGTTCTCGCGGGGGAGAAAAACGCCGCACGTGACATCATCCTGTTGAACTCGGCTGCGGGAATCGTCGCGCACCGTTTGTCGAACAATCCAGCGGAACGCGATCGGTCGTTTGTCGCCCGAATGGCCGAGGCCGTCGAAGCCTCCGCACACTCGATTGATTCCGGCGCGGCGAGCGCGAAACTTGACGCGTGGGTCGCCGCAACCAACTAGGGAAGTGGCGATCAGGACGCTATTTGTCCCGATTTAAGACTTTCTGACATAATGTACATTATCGGATAAAGCATGTTGTGCGGAATGGTTGGGAAACGCTAGGAAACACGCTCCAGAACGTCAATCAGCCGCTCGGGACCGATAAACGGCGCTTCGGCACGAATCTCGTCGAGCGTCCACCAACGAATGTCGATGACGTCGTGGTGTTCGGATTCCATCCAACCGGAACGATCCACTTCGAATTCGTCAACTTGAAGCGCGAAGAAGTGATCAACATAGGAATGGAAGTATTTCCCGTCCGGCCAATCCCAATAGCCATCAACGGCGTCGAGCATCTCTCCCAGTGCCTCAGGTTCCACGATCAGCCCGGTCTCTTCGCGCAGTTCGCGAACGGCTGCTTCGAGTGGCGTCTCGCCGTCGTCGATTCCGCCACCGGGGGTGATCCAGCGCGGCGGTAAGCCGACTCGGTGGTCGAACTTCGTGTGCATCAACAGGAACTTGCCCCGACCGTCGTGAAGCACGATTCGAGCGGTTTCTCGGTGCAGAACGTGCGTTCGTCCCTCGGGGTGGTTCATTTTCCGCCCTTGTCGACCAATCCGAACGCCCGCATCGACACCTGGACCATTGGACCGATGCCGACCACGAACAGCAGGGTGCCGAGGCCGACCGGTCCGCCGAGCGCGATTCCGATGAGCGTTGCCCCACCCTCGAGCACCGTGCGAACGATCCAGACGGGCTTCCCGAATTTCTTGACCGAACCCGTCATCAGCCCGTCGCGAGGACCGGGTCCGAGCCGTGCGCCGATATAGATTCCGGTTCCCAGGGCGATGATCGCCATTCCCAAGACGTACCACCCGATCTGACCGACAATCCCCCACTCGGCTGCTGACGGAACAAATCGCAGTGACAAATCGACAAAAGGGCCGATGAGAAGCGCATTAAAGACGGTTCCGAGCCCTGGTTTTTGCTTGAGCGGAATCCACAACAGCAAGATCATGGCGCTTGCGAGAACGGTCGCGAGCCCAAAGCTCAACCCCGTGATGTTCGCTAGGCCTTGACCAAAAACATCCCACGGCGCGAGCCCGAGAGCCGCACGAATCTGAAAAGCAATTCCCAGTCCGAACAGATACAGCCCGATGATGAGCCGAACCAGAACGAGTGGTTTCGGGAAGTCGAGAGCGGCCACGAGGTCGGCTATTCGCCGAAGTATCCGGTGTCGCCGACCAGTC
Source organism: Microbacteriaceae bacterium (assembly GCA_044239485.1). GTDB lineage: Bacteria > Actinomycetota > Actinomycetes > Actinomycetales > Microbacteriaceae > MWH-TA3. The sequence continues at coordinate 1,579 of JBIIBI010000083.1, forward strand.
GCGTGTTGTCAGCGGGAACGGGCTCAACGGCGGCAAGGGCGATTTCCGCGGCGAATTCCGACACGTTGTACAACTTCCCCACCGCTTCTTTACGGGCGTCGATGGTCCCGGGGTTCGCTCGGTCCAGCAGCGTCGCAGTCACGGTTCCCTCGATCATGTCGGCCGACACCACGACGAAGCCGATTCCGTCCGCTTCGAGGGCGGGAATCATCTCGCGCAGCGCGTCTTCACCGGCGCGTTTGGACAGCGCGACCGGAAGGTATTCGGGCATCGTGTCGACGGTGCGAATGAAGTGAGCCTGGTGGCTGGTGATAAAGACAACTCGTGACCCCTCGTGAAGTAACGGTCGCAGGGTCTGCAGTGCGTTCACTTGGGCGTCACGGTTGAGCCGCATCGCGTAATCGTCGCCCTTGCCGGCTTCCATTCCGCCGGACGCGTTGAGCACGAGGATGTCGAGCCCGCCGAATTCCTTCTGCAGTGTGTCGCGAAGTGCTGTGATCGAGTCGTAGTCGGTCAGGTCAGCACCGACAACGAGCGCTTCCCCACCGTTTTCCCGGATGCCCGCTGCGACCTTTTCGGCACGAACTTCTTTGTCGCGGAAGTTGATGGCGACCTTGGCCCCCGCCTCGGCGAAAAATCCGACTGTTTCTGCACCGATTCCGCGGGATGAACCCGTCACGAAGGCGGTCTTACCCGCGAGTTGGCCGGGCTTCAATGGGTTTGCACTCATGGGGCAAAACTACCACGCAATGTCGGCGTGATACCGTGCCCGCATGACGTTTCGCGCCGCCGAGCACCCCTACTTCGAGGGGTCGACTCCTCGAGTGTTCGCGCACCGCGGCCTCCACCTCGATGCACCAGAGAACACGGCGGGGTCATTCCGGGCCGCAATCGCCGCGGGCGCAACGTTCATCGAAACGGATGTCGTGGGGTCGAAGGACGGTCTGGCCATCATTTCGCACGACACGACTCTCGATCGAGTGTCGTCCAGAACCGGGCTCGTTTCCGACCACACCGCCGCGGAACTCGCTGACATTGATCTGGGTGGCGAGGGGTTTCTCACGCTTGCGCAGGCTCTCGAGCAGTTTCCGACCGCCCGGTTCAACATTGATGTCAAAGACGAAACCGCAATCGACGGCGTTGTCCGAGCCGTGACCGATGCCGAAGCGCTGGATCGAGTGCTGATTACGTCGTTTAGCGCACAGCGCCGTCGCGCCACCATCGCCCGACTCCCCGGAGTGGCCAGTAGCCCATCGGCGACGGAATTTCTGGTCATTGCCGCCGCGGCTCGAACGGGCATTACCCCTCCCCTCCCCCTGATTCACGCGCTGCAGATTCCCGAGAAAGCAAACGGAATTACCTTCGTGAACGAGCGAATGGTCGAGCGATATCACCGCGCGGGACTCGAGGTCCACGTTTGGACGGTGAACGACGAAGAAACGATGCGACGCCTGCTGGGGATTGGCGTGGACGGAATTGTGACCGATCGAGCCGATATTGCGCTCCGTATCGTCAATTCATAGATTCATAGGCAATTCTTTACTTTCGCTCAGGAATATCTCGGCGAGTTCTGGCTTTATAAGAGGTAGGCCACAAGCCGAAGGAGAAGATTATGAGCAACAAGCGCATGCAGGGAACGCGACTCGGATCGATTAGTTCCGAAACCGAAGAGGGCGTCGAGTTCGTCGACCGCCAAAACGTGACCTTCCGCACCGAGGACGGCGAGGAATTTGTTGTCACGTTTATGACCGGAGTTGAACTCCCCTATGACTGGCGCTCGCCGCGGTCGAGCAACATTGGCAGGCGTCTTGACGCCAAGGGCAAGCCGATTCAGGGCGATGACCCCAACGCGCCGGCTCCCGCAGCCCCGACCGTTACCCACTGGGAACAGTTGATGAAGCGACGCACTATCGAGGAACTCGAGGTGATTTTGCAGGAACGCATCATTGCGATGCGCGAGAGCGGTCAGCTCGATCTCGGTCCGTTGCGCAAATCGGCCTAACGACCGAAAAGCCAGCGGCCAACGCCCCAGCCCGTGATTCGGGCGAATGCTTCGGCGACGATTCCGAGGTGCATCTTCGACGTCCCAGACTCACGTTCAACGAAGGTGATCGGGTGTTCGATGATCGTTCCTCCGTCGGACTCGACGCGGTCGGCAATTTCGATCTGGAAACAATAGCCACTTGACGCGATGGTCTCGAGGTGGATTTGTCGCAGTTTCTCGACGCGGATGACACGAAAACCCGCGGTCATGTCCATGATCGTTGACCGTAACGCGAGCCGCGCATATGTGTTTCCTGCCCAGGAAATCATTTGGCGCGCGACGCTCCAGCCGTCGACTCGACCTCCTCGAACCCAGCGCGATCCGATGACGAGATCGGCGGTCACGCCACGTGCAATCCCCAATAGCGTCGGGATGACTGCGGGGTCGTGTGAACCGTCGGCGTCGATTTCGACGACCCAGGCGTAATCGCGGTCGAACGCCCACCGGAAGCCCGCGATGTAGGCGGGACCTAATCCCGCCTTGCGCTCGCGATGAAGAACGTGAACCTTGCGGTTCGTCGAGGCGTACGTGTCGGCTAGCGTTCCCGTTCCGTCCGGCGAGTTATCGTCGACGACGAGAACATCCACGCCAGGTGACGACGCGACAATCCGATCCAGAACAGTCGTGAGCGATTCGCGTTCGTTGTAGGTCGGAACGATGATGAGCGCGTCGCTCACGCGCCGCGCTTTCGCCGAAGCCCAATGATCGGCGCGAGACCCATCACGATGAGCGCCCACTCCAGCGGAAGTCCGATGATGCTTGCCGGGGTGACAACGGTTGACAGCGGAACGTCCGCCACCATAACGCCGGCGGTGAATGGTTCAAGGCGGTCGAGGTCGCTGCCGTCGGGTGCGATGACGGCGCTTACCCCGACGGTCGACACGTTGACCAGCGAGCGTCCCGTTTCGACGGCGCGCATGCGGGCAATTCCGAGTTGCTGGATGCCCTGATCCGTTCGCCCGAAATCAG
>JBIIBI010000084.1:0-4549 GCA_044239485.1 Microbacteriaceae bacterium
AGCGAGCGGAAGAGACACGGGTTCGATCGCGTCGGTGAAGGTGACTCGGTCCGAGATCTGAACCAGGGCGATATCGTTGACTCCCCCTTCATAACCGGGGTACATGATGATGCGGTCGACACGGTGCTCGTTGGTTCCGCGGGGGCGTTCGAGGTCGTCTACGCCGGCGGCAATTCGAAGGGAGCGAGAATTCATCGGTACGTAGACGTCAGGGTCATCATCGTCCACACAGTGCGCGGCGGTCACGACCCACCGAGCGTTGATGAGCGAACCGCCACAGAATTGTGCATCGTAAAGTTCGGGCCCGACGGCGCCGTTTTTGAGGAGAGCGACTTGCCACGGAACGTCGTTGATTGCGGCCGTCGTCCCGCCGATGATGGGCTGCGGCCCAGCAGGACCGGCAGAAGCGGGAGCAACAACGGCGGCGCTGATTGCGCTGACGGCAAGAACCGTCGCGATGATCGTGCGAAAGATAGTGGGCATAAGTGAGAGGCTATTGCATCCGTGTGTTCTAGCGAACCGCGATGGCGGTCGAGGAAGCACCGTAATCGTCCCCGGGGATGTCCACGGTGCTTCGAGCACGGACGACGTAATACAGTTTGCCGCTCGCTGGTCTCGAGAATTTCAGCTTCAACGCCGGCGTGATCGTTCCCGGAATCGCCGAGAAGACACCGTTGGCAGTGGTAGACCAGTACACCTGGTAATCCTGAACCGTGCTTTCAAACGACCGGGAGGGCGGTTGCCATGAGAGCGTCACAGATTGCGACGATTTCCTCACGACCTTCACGCTTCGTGGCTGCGAGGGGATTGTCGAAAATCGATATGGCCCGACGTCTTGATTCACGTCGGTGACGGCGGCAACTCGATAAATGCACCCGGCGGGGACATCGCACAATCGGTCAGACGTCGTCACGCCGATAGACACGATGCCTTCGGACGTCGCCGTCCACGTTGTCCCGTTGTCCAACGATTTCTCGATGTAATAGCCGTTGTTGCCCAGGACGGCGGTGTCGGGTGGGGCGTCCCACGTCAACGTCGCAGTGGTATCCAATGGGTCGGAATACGACCACGTGAGATTTCCCGGCGGCGTAGGAATGAGCCAGTCTCTGAAGGTCGTCACACGCACAGCGATACCCGGCAAAGCTGATTTCCCGCACTGACCCGCGTTAAAGGACGTGACCCCGGCGAGCGTCCACAGGCCATTGACTTTGATCGCATAGGGGCCACCCGAATCCCCTTGGCAAATGTCTTTTCCATTGCGTTTCCAGCCGGCACAGAGGTTTTGGACGGGGTCATATTGGGCCGCAAGGCTCCATTCGCCGCACGACGAGGCATCGAGCGGGCCACCCTTCACGTTGATCGTTGCCGACTGCAACGCACTGGGCGAGCTCCCGTTGGTACTCACGCGCCCCCACCCCGAAATCCTGACCGCCGTCTTGTGCGCGGGCCACGTCGTTGCGTCCACATCGAACGGAAGCGTGATCGCCGCGCGCTTCGAACCAAACGTCACCGGGCTTGCGAGTTCGATCAGTGCGATGTCATTGATAACAGTCGCTGCCGAGTAGGCGGGGTGTCGCACGATTTGAGTCACGAGCGACTCGTGCGTTGCATTTGTTTTTTGCAGGTTACTCATTCCGGAATACACCGTGAGCTCGGAGGTGGCGATCACCGCTCCTGTTTGGGCGAGGTCGACGGTGCCTTCGCTGACGCAGTGTGCGGCGGTGATAATCCACCGCGTGCTGATGAAGGATCCGCCGCAAATGTAGTAGTTGCCGCCTGGAGCCGCCCGGAGAACGAAGACCTGCCAGGGCACCGATCGAATGTCGGTGTTTTTTCCGCCGACAATTCGGGGTTCGCGAACGGTCTCGGTTGCCGTCGAAGGAATCGCCGTGGAGGGAGACACCCCAACGCTCGCGAGTCCGGCGACCAAAAGGCCCACGACGGCCCTCACTGCCAATGGTGAAAGTTTCATGTGGTCAATCTAAAACGCCAATGCGCCTAATACAACATGAATTGTTTGGCTTCGGTGGATTGAATCTCTCCCACGTACACCGTCAGTTGATACGACGCCCCGCCGCCAACAGCGGGAGTGCCGCTGTCACAGTTGTCGCTGCGTGCTCGGCCCCATTCGACCGCGTCCGTTGTCAGAGACTGACCCGCCTCGAATACCTGGCTAAACGGCTGGGGCGCGATCTGGCACACGGTCGAATCCCAGATAAGATCCGAGCCACTCATGATGACGTACTTCTGTTTGTCCGTTCCAACTTCGAGCGTGCACGCTGTCGTTCCCGCGTTGGTGATTGTCATCGAGAACTGCGGGAACTCGCCTTCTGCGTAGGATTCCTGGTTGGCCTCAGCTCGAAGCGCAATGTCGGTCGAATTACACGCGACCACGGTTCCCGGGGTCTGGGACGCGGCGGGAGTTGCGGTTGTGCCCGCGTTGAATGCTGTGAACAGCGTCCAGCCGCCCGAGAACACCAGGATCGCAAGCACGAGCACAATCGCCCGGCGACGCCAGTAAACCGAAGGGGGAAGTGGTCCCGCGGGCTCGAGAAACGCGTTCATATTTCGAGGGTACGCGCGTCGAACGCGCGAATTCGGGTGACGCGCCGAACCTCGATTGCCCCCAACCCGCGGCCTATTCCGTCGGCGCGTCTTCTACCGAGTCTGTCGCCTCTGCATCGGGTGCCGAATCCGCCGGAACCTTCGCCGATTTTGCCGACTTCGCCGGGACGTCCGTAACGGGTTCTTCCGCGGGAAGAATCGATCCCGTCATCACCGCCGTGAATTCGTCGTCCGCGAAGTCAATGAGGACGTGCTGACCGATTGAGAGTTCCCCGTTGAGGATCTTCTCCGACAACATGTCTTCAACCTCGTGCTGAATCGCGCGACGAAGCGGACGGGCTCCGAGCATCGGGTCCCAGCCAATCGTGAGCAACTGACGACGAGCGGCGTCGGTGACGTCTAGAGTCATGTCGCGGTCGAGCATGCGCTCGCGCAGACGACGGACGAACAGGTCCACGATCTGCAGCAGTTCGTCCTGCGACAACTGCGGGAAGACGATTGTTTCGTCAACGCGGTTGAGGAATTCGGGCTTGAAGTGCTTCTTGAGTTCCTCGATGACCTTCGAGCGCATCGCCTTGTAGGTCTGATCCGAGTCGCCCTGAATCGTGAAGCCAACGGGACCGCCGGTGATGTCCTTCGTTCCCAGGTTGGTCGTCATGATGATGACGGTGTTCTTGAAGTCGATGACACGTCCCTGGCCGTCGGTGAGACGACCTTCTTCGAGGACCTGCAACAGCGAGTTGAAGATGTCGGGGTGCGCCTTTTCGATCTCGTCGAACAGGACGACCGAGAACGGCTTGCGGCGAACGCGCTCGGTGAGCTGACCGCCTTCTTCGAATCCGACGTACCCGGGAGGGGCGCCGAACAGACGCGACGCGGTGTGCTTCTCACCGTATTCCGACATGTCGAGCGAAATGAGGGCGTCCTCGTCATCGAAAAGGAATTCGGCAAGAGCCTTGGCGAGTTCCGTCTTTCCGACACCGGTCGGGCCGGCGAAGATGAACGATCCGGAAGGACGCTTGGGGTCTTTGAGCCCGGCGCGAGTTCGGCGGATGGTCTTCGAAAGAACCGAGATGGCTTCTTCCTGCCCGATAACGCGCTGGTGCAGCGACTTCTCCATCATGAGAAGACGGGCGCTTTCCTCTTCGGTCAGCTTGAACACGGGGATACCGGTCGCTTGTGCGAGAACCTCGGCGATGATGCCTTCGTCCACGGTTCCCAGTTCGCCCTTTTCGCCTTTACGCCATTCCTTCTCGAGGCGGAGGCGCTCACCGAGCAACTTCTTTTCCTCGTCGCGCGACTTGGCCGCGCCCTCGAAGTCCTGGTTTTCGATGGCCTTTTCCTTCTCAGCGCGAACAACGGCGATCTTGTCGTCGAATTCGCGCAGTTCCGGCGGCGACGACAGGATCGACAACCGCAAGCGGGCGCCGGCTTCGTCAATGAGGTCGATCGCTTTGTCGGGAAGGAAGCGGTCTTGCACGTAACGGTCGGCGAGCGTCGCGGCGGCCGTCAAGGCCGCGTCTGAAATAGACACCTTGTGGAACGCTTCGTAACGGTCGCGAAGTCCCTTGAGGATGTTGATGGTGTGGGCGACCGACGGTTCGTTGACGGTCACGGGCTGGAAACGGCGCTCGAGGGCAGCGTCCTTTTCAAAGTATTTGCGGTACTCGTCCAACGTGGTCGCACCGATGGTCTGCAGTTCACCACGAGCGAGCATGGGCTTGAGAATGCTGGCCGCGTCGACCGCGCCTTCCGCTGCACCCGCGCCCACGAGCGCGTGGATCTCGTCAATGAAAACGATGATGTCGCCGCGGTTGCGGATTTCCTTGGTGACCTTCTTGAGGCGTTCCTCGAAGTCACCGCGGTAGCGGCTTCCGGCGATGAGGCTTCCGAGGTCGAGCGTGTAGACCTGCTTGTCCTTCAGCGTCTCGGGGACTTCACCCTTGACGATCGACTGAGCGAGTCCCTCGACGACGGCCGTCTT
>JBIIBI010000085.1:0-4520 GCA_044239485.1 Microbacteriaceae bacterium
GACGATGTTGCCGGGGCGAGAATGGCGGTTGATCATCTCGTCGGATTGGGGCATTCCCGAATCGTCCACTTGAGCGGTGGTGACAATCCGGTCTCGCACGCACGGGCAGAGGGATATCGTCTCGCGATGACCCAACACGGTTTGGCGGAACACATTCGCGTCGTGCCCGGAGGGCTGACGGACGCAAAGGGGTATGCCGCGGCTCGCGCCGCACTATCGGATGCGCCCACGGCCCTTTTTGTCGCGAACGACGTGGCAGCTATCGGCGCCATTGCCGCGATAGAGAATGCGAATTTGCGAATCCCAGAGGACATTTCGGTCATCGGATACGACGGGATCAGTATCGGAGGCATGCGCCGCCTCAACCTCACCACAATTGCGCAACCGCTCGCGGATCTCGGTCGACTCGCGGCTCAACACATGCTCCACCGAATCAACGACCGCACCGCACCGGCAAACCGTCAACACGTATCGGCGACCCTGGTGGTTCGAGGAACCACTGGCCCCGTCGCAATTACGACGTAGACGCGGCGGCCCACTCGCGAAACCACGTGAGACATTCGGGGTTGGCGAGCGACGACGTGTCACGCTCGGGACGGCCGGTCACGATGTCGGCGACCGCCAGTTCGGTCATCTTGCCACTTCGGGTTCGAGGCAGTTCGGGAACCTCGACAATGATTGCGGGGACGTGCCTCGGGCTCGCGTGGGTCCGGAGCGTTGTTCGAATCAGCCCATCCAGTTCGGCAGAGAGGGGTTGTTCGAGCACCACGAACAACACAACGCGCGCATCATCGCCATCGGGCTGTTCGATCGCCATCGCTTCCAGCACGCCGGGAATGGACAGGACCACGCGATAGATTTCCGCGGTTCCGATGCGAACCCCCTTCACGTTGAGGGTCGCATCCAATCGGCCCAGAATCTCGAATCCACCCGAAGGGGTTCGTTTCGCGTAATCGCCGTGGGCCCACAACCCGGTGAACCGATCGAAGTAGGCGCTGTGACGCCGCGAACCGTCGGTGTCCCCCCAGAACGTCAGCGGCACGGTCGGAAACGGCGTTCGGCACACCAGTTCTCCTTCCTCGGACACGTCGGCTTCGGTCCCATCCGACCGCAGAACCGTGACATCGAGTCCCAGTGCTGGCCCCTGAATTTCGCCCCGGACGACGGGCTCGGTGTCGACCCCCAGCACGAGACAACCGCACAGGTCCGTACCCCCCGCGATCGATGCAACGCGCACATCGGGGGAAACCGCGTCGGCCACCCAGTCGTAGCCGGACGCCGCGAGCGGTGAACCGGTGGACGCGATCGTTCGAAGCGTGGAAACGTCAAAATCGTGTCGGGGCTCAAGCGAGGCGCGGCGCCACGAATCAATCAGTGCGGCGGAAACTCCAAGGAACGTCAGGCGTTCCGCACGGGTGATCGCCCACAATCGAGAAACATCGGGATACCCGGGGCTGCCGTCGCACAGCACAATTGTTGTTCCGCGACCGAGCCCGCACAACAGCCAGTTCCACATCATCCAACCGCACGTGGTCGCGTACAGCATGGTGTCGCCCGGGCGAACATCGAGGTGGTATCCCTGTTCACTCAGAACTTTCAACAGAACGCCCGCGGCCGAATGGACGATGCATTTGGGGCGTCCCGTCGTCCCGCTCGAAAACAGGATAAAGCCCGGGTGGTTGAACGGAAGCGGGGTTGGAGCTAATTCGCTGCCTCGATACGGGGCAAGCCAGTCCTCCCACGTCGGGTGCGCGTCACTCGTGCCGATGACAACGACGGTCGTGAGCGTCGGTAACTCACTGACCACCTGTGCGATCGATTCTGCAAGGAGGACTTGTTTGCCCCCATAGCGGTAGGACGACGCCGTCAGAAGGATTGTCGGTTCGATTTGACCAAACCGATCAACCAGTGCGGCGGGACCAAAATCTGTTGATGCCGTGCTGACGACGGCTCCGATGGACAGGGCACCGAGGGCGAAAACGACGGTTTCGACGACATTCGGCGTCCACGCCACGACTCGGTCGCCGAGCTGAACTCCCGAGGCTCGAAGAGCCGCCGCGCACGCAGCAACCTGCTCCCGAAGTTCGCCTCGAGTGAGTGAACGCCGCGGAGAGTCCTCGGCGTGCGCAATCATGGCCTCGAACGTGGGGTCCCCCGCCAACAGGGTTTCGACGATATTCAGTCGCGCGTCGGGAAACCATTCCGTATCTTCGAAACCGGATCCGTGCGTCGTCCGATTACCTCTCTCGCCGATGATTCCCAACTCGTCCCACGCCTCGCGCCAAAAATCCTCGGGGTTTTCAATCGACCACCGATGCAGTTCTCGGAAATTCGCGAACCCGTGGCGCGCGATCGCAGTTTCCATGAGCATGAGCGAATCCTATCCAGAGAGCGTTGTGGCTGCGACGAATCGGAAGGTTGTCGGTTTGCTTGAACGGATTCTAAAGGTCAAGCACACCGTCGATGATGGCCGCCAGTGAGCCCGTGAAACAAATGATGATGACACTCAATCGAGCCAATTCAACCGACACGTATTTCTGAAGAAAAATCCCCAACCACGAGCCAACTACTGTGAGCGCCGCAATGCCCACCCACAACCAGATGGACAGGTCCGGCAACGTGCCGGACGCGGCAAATTTAGATAGGAACGAAGTAACTCCAAGGGTGACAAAATACGGCTGCAGGGTTGCGGCAAAAGATTTTTGATCCCAACCCGTCAAAATTGCGTAGACCCCCATTGCTGGTCCGCCGATCCCGGCAGTTGCACTCATGAAACCGGAACTCGCTCCGAACAGAACCCCGAGGCGTCCGCGGGGAAGGAACCGATCGGACTTCACCGCAATGAGGGATGTCCCCAGCGCAAAAATGAGAATCACGCCAATGACAATCTGCAACTGCGGCCCGCTGAAGGCGACGCTGAAAAATGCACTCGGAATGATCACGATTACCGCGGGTATCGACAGAATCCAGAATTGTTTCCAGTCAACAGATTTTTTGCTTTGCACAAAAACCAACGCTGACGAGAGCGCTCCCGCAATGTTCACCACCATCGGTCCTTCGAAGGGTCCGAGCGTCAAAACCAAAATTGGAGCAAGCGTCAGTGCGTATCCCATTCCCGCAACGCGCTGTGCGATGGCACCTACTAATATTCCAAGTGCGACAACCAGGAACACGATTGACTGCCTCTCAGTGTCGACGGGATCATCACAGTGGTGATTTCACCACCACCATAGGGCACTCCGGCAAAGCGCAATTGAGAGAGGCAAATCTATGCTGAGTTTTAGACATTCCGGTGACTTCGGAAAAAAGATAGCAATCTGGATTCCCTCCCTCGGTCAGCAATCACGAATGTGGGCGGAAATGCCGGCCGTCCTCGATGACTGGACCAGCGTGTTCATCGAACTTCCCGGACACGGCGACAACTCGCCTGCGGACAGTTCTTTTTCGATTACCGACCTCGCAGACGAATGTCGCGAGTATCTGAAGAACAACGCTCAAGACGCCGAGCGCGTTGTTGTCATCGGGCTGTCCATCGGCGGCACAATCGCTCTTGAACTCGCGAGCTCACTGTCCGGCGACTCTGCGGGAGTGGTCATGGCTGCGGCGGCAACGATGGGGGACGCCGCGATGTGGCAGAGCAGAGCGGAACTGGCACGCACGTCGGGGACGACCGTCATGAAAGAAGCCGCTCAATCGCGGTGGTTCACTGACGAGTTCGTCGACAGCAATTCCGGTGATGTGAGCAAGGCCCTGGACAGCTTGGGCAGCGTCGACGGCGAATCGTACGCGCTGTGCGCCGAGGCTCTCGGGAGCTTTGATGGAACACAGACTGCGCGACACATTTCCGTGCCGGTGCTCGTCATCGCCGCGGAACGGGATGAGGTAGTCCCGCTGGATCGAGCACGCGACCTCAGCAACTTGATTCCGCACGGTGAGTTTGTCGAAATCCCATTGGCGCGGCATTTGTTTCCGATTGAAAACCCCGGCGAGGTCGCACGGCTCATCTCAACGTTCCTCGACCGCGTTTGCGGAACATCGAACCCGTGAAGTTTTTAGGCGACGTCGGACCAGCCAGCCCAATCGCCCAGGTAACCCAGCCGGCGCGATAAGCCGTGCGCGGCATCACGGACAGCGGCACCGGCTTCGGTGATAGAGATTCCAGCGAGACGATCACTCGGGCAACTCAGAGTGATGGATCCCACGCACTCGCCCGCCGCGTTGAAATAGGGGGAAGCAACACCCGAACCGCCCTTGACCCAGCGACCCGGTGAATACGAGTAGCCGAGACTTCTGTCGATACGGAGCTGCTCTTGGTATTCCTTCGTCGACGAAAAGCTGAGTTCGGTGTACTGGGCAAAACCTTTGTTGAGGATTTGATTGCTGGCGTCTTCTGACATTCCCGACAAGATGGCCGTGCCGGCGGCTCCGGATGTGCAGGGGAATGGCTTTCCCAGCTCAATCACGTACTTGATGGTGTGATTGCAATCGACCTTGCCGCGGAAGACGAGTTCATCGCGAAC
>JBIIBI010000086.1:0-4515 GCA_044239485.1 Microbacteriaceae bacterium
GACCGAGGCCAGCATTCCGGGAAGGTGAGCGGCGCCACCGGCGCCCGCGATAATCACCGAGACACCATTCGCTCGGGCCGCTTTACCCCACTCGATCATGGCCTCGGGGGTGCGATGAGCACTCAGCACCTGCACGTCCGACGCGACACCGAACTCGTCCAGGACGTCCTTGGCGGCGCTCATCGTCGGCCAATCCGAGTCGGATCCCATGACGATTGCTACGAGTGGCGTGCTCACCTCTCCATGCTAAATGTCGGCATGAAAGATTTCCGCCACGGCGCGCGCCCGAGAGGAGGTGTCCGTGACGTCCGTTCCTGTCGCGGTGACGTGACCGACTTTCCGACCTGTGCGCGGCTCTTTGCCGTAGTTGTGAAGTTTGACGTCACTCGATGCCGAAAGCCGGCTGTATCGCTCAAGGTCCATTCCGCCGAAAACATTGACCATGACGGCCCACGGGTGTTGCGACGCGGTCGAGCCGAGGGGAATATCTGCGACCGCGCGAAGGTGTTGTTCAAACTGAGAAGTGACACTTCCCTCGATCGTGACGTGCCCGGAATTGTGCGGTCGCATCGCCAACTCGTTCACGAGCAATCGACCATCGGTGGTTTCGAACAGCTCTACCGCGAGGACCCCGGTCACCTCGAGGTCTTGAGCAATACGTCTGCCCAGTTCCGCGGCTAATTCGATGATGCCACCGTTCTTGTGTGGCGCGGGCAGAATCACCTCGGTGCACACACCATTCGTTTGCGTCGTTTCGACGGCGGGCCAGGCAACCGTTTCGCCGCTCGGGCGACGCGCGACAAGTTGGGCGAGCTCTCGCGAAAAATCGACCATCTCCTCCAACAGCACGGGGCCTCGCGCCAACCACTCCTCAATCTGTGCGGGGTCGGTGACAACCGTGACTCCTTTGCCGTCGTATCCACCGCGGGGCACTTTGGCGATGATTCGGCCTCCGTTGGCGTCGAGAAAACTCGATACCTCCGCCGCTGTGTGTGCGACCGACCAGACGGGAAGTGGATGGCCCAATTCCTGAAGACGCTCCCGCATCACGATCTTGTCCTGCGCAAACGCTAGCGCTGCGGAGCCCGGCCTAACAGCGACTCCCGTCTTTTCGAGGGCCACGATGATGTCGGTTGGCACGTGCTCGTGGTCAAAGGTGATGACGTCAACATTGCGGGCGAACGCCAGAACGGTGTCGAGGTCACGGAAATCACCGACCGACGTTGCCCGATCGCGTGCCGACGAATCGCTCGTTTCCGCCAGAACCCTGAGTTCAAGACCGAGTTCGACGGCGGGGCCAATCATCATCCTGGCGAGTTGGCCTCCACCGATGACGCCGATGACCTTCACGGCACTCCTTCGATCGAGATGGGGGATGACGTCAGCCTATCGAACCGTCTCGTCGCCCCCGAGGCGGAGGTGCGTGACGTCTCCCGCCACGAATTCGTGGGAGCCGCTGGCGGTCTCCACGATTAACGAGCCCGCAGGCCCGAGTCCCGTCGCACGACCCTTTACGAAACCGCCGTCGGGCAATTCAATGTGAACGTCCCGACCGACGGTATCGATGGCGTTGTGCAGCTCTGCTAGCAGCTGGTCGTCATCGAGGTTCTCGGCTTGCCGCATCACGGCGTCGGCGATCGCCGGCACGATTGTCGCGGCGGTGAGTGCGACGCCTTCCGCCGAGAGCGATGTTACGGTTTCGGCAGGAAGATTGTCGGGGACCCCAGAGATGTTGATCCCAATCCCGATGGCTAATCGATCCGTGTCCAGTGATTCGATCAGTATCCCCGCCACCTTGCGACCGCCGACGAGAACGTCGTTGGGCCATTTGACCGTCGGCTTGGTGTTATCCGAGGCGTGTTCGGCGATGATTTTTGCCAACTCGACAGCAACACACAGCGGGAGACGCGTCATGTGCGCGGGCGATCCCAGTGCAGCGTGCGAGACCACAACGGTCAGCGCAATGCCGGCTCCGGGGGACATCGACCACACGCGGTCCATGCGCCCTCGCCCCGCGGTTTGGTCAAGAGTCGCGATCACGTCCCCGTGGCCGAAATCGGCAGATTGCGCGGTTCGATTGGTCGATTCGACCTGATCACGCCAGTGAATCGCTCCGACCACTAGCGAAGTGGATTCGACCAGGTTTTGCCACCAACGGGTGCACGCGGTTCACGTGTGTCGCGAATCCAGCCATCGACACTCGTGTCCTCTTCGACCGCTCCGCCTTCGCGCAACATGCCGGCAACGACCGCAATGACCGCTGCCTCTTGATCAGCCGTCGGGGATCCCCCCACGATGTGAATCTGCGTGAGTGGATCGATTTCCGGGGTCGGTTCGACCATTACAGCGGGATGTTCCCGTGCTTCTTGGCGGGCATACTGGCGCGCTTTGTGCCGAGAGCCCGCATCGAACGGATGATCGCGATTCGAGTCATGTGGGGGTAAATCACGTTATCTATTTCGCCGCGCTCGGCAGCGAGGAACGGGCTCGCAACGTTCTGGGTGTATTCATTCGCCAGTTTCGCGCGCAGTGCCGCGACGTCCTCGCCCTTGTCTTCCGCTTCCTTGATTTCGGCGCGGTACAAAATGTTGACGGCTCCCTGGCCACCCATGACGGCAAGTTCCGCGGTCGGCCAGGCCATGTTGATGTCGGCTCCCAGATGCTTCGAACCCATCACGATGTACGCCCCGCCGTATGCCTTCCGGGTGATGACGGTGATGAGAGGCACGGTCGCTTCGGAATAGGCGTAGAGCAACTTCGCCCCGCGGCGAATGACACCCTGCCACTCCTGGTCGGTTCCCGGCAAGAATCCGGGAACGTCAACGAGAGTAATGATGGGGAGTCCGAACGCGTCGCAAAAACGAACGAATCGAGCCGCCTTCTCGCTGGCTTCGATATTGAGAGTTCCCGCCATTTCCTTCGGCTGGTTGGCGACGACGCCGACCGGTTTTCCTTCGACTCGCGCGAAACCGATGATGATGTTCGGCGCGAACAGCGGTTGCACCTCGAGGAAGGAATCGTCGTCCACTGACCTCGCGATGACGTCGAGCATGTCGTACGGCTGATTCGCGCTGTCCGGAATGATAACGTCAAGTTCTTTGTCGGCCTCGGTCGGGGTCTCGGACACGACGGATGCGTACACAGGGTGTTGGGCGAGGTTGTTTTGCGGCAAGTAGGCGAGAACCGAACGCACGTAATCGAACGCGTCGGGTTCGTCGCTCGCGAGGTAGTGAGAGACACCGGTGCGAACCGAATGGGTCTCTGCTCCGCCGAGTTCTTCCATGCCGACGTCTTCGCCCGTCACCGCTTTGATGACGTCGGGTCCCGTGACGAACATTTGGCTCGTCTTGTCGACCATGACAACGAAGTCGGTGAGAGCGGGGGAATACACCGCGCCACCCGCTGCCGGGCCACAAATAATGGAGAACTGGGGAATGACACCGCTCGACTGGGTGTTGAGGCGGAAAATCTCGCCATACTTGCCCAGGGCCGTGACGCCTTCTTGAATTCGAGCGCCGCCCGAATCGAGAATTCCAATGATCGGCACACCCGCCTTCAAGGCGTATTCCTGAAGCTTGACGATTTTGGCTCCGGCTGCTTCGCCCAGAGAACCGCCGAACACACTGAAGTCTTGGCTGAAAATTCCGACCTCGCGGCCGTGAATTCGTCCGACACCCATGATGACGGCGTCGCGATCCGGACGCTTTCCCGAATCCCCGAACGAATCGCCGCGCGAACGAACAAACTTGTCAATTTCGGTGAAGCCGGTGCCGGGATCGACGAGTTGCATGATGCGGGCCATCGCCGAATTCTTGCCCTTGGCTTTTTGTTTTTCGGCCGCGGCCTTTTGCGCCTCATCGAGTCGCTTGAGTCGCTCAGCAAAATCGGCGATTCGTGCGGCGGTCGTCGCGGGTCCAGGGGTCGGGGTGTTTTCAGTCACATATTTACCTTAGCGAGCGAGCGTTCTTTGGGCACCTATCCCTGCGGATTCCCATCCTTGATGAACGTGACGATGGTTTCCACGTGGTGCGTGTGCGGGAACAAATCAAGGGCTCGGAGGCGCGTTGGGCGATACCCGTGTTCGCGCGCGAACGCAATGTCTCGCGACAGGGCAACCGGGTCGCAAGCAACGTAGACGATTTGAGCGGGGGCGAGCCGACCGAGACTCGCCATGACCTCGCGTCCGGCTCCGGATCGCGGAGGATCGAGAACGACTGTCCCTGCGGCGAGTCGCGAGCGCTCTCCGGGTGTCGCGCGCTGGTCGAGTGCTCGCAGCCATTTTTCGACCGTGCCGGTTTCGGCGAACGCACCAACCCAGTCACTGAGGTTTTCGCCCGCGTGTTCCGTCGCGCGTTCATCCGATTCGACGCTCGTGACCCGAGTCGACGGCCCACCGAGGTCGGCGAGCGCCACCGCGAACAATCCGACCCCGCCGTAGAGGTCGAGGTTGAGGGCTGTGGCGTCAAAATGGTCGGGGTCGATCGCGGCGCGAACCTCGGCCGTCAGGGTGGTTGC
>JBIIBI010000087.1:0-4503 GCA_044239485.1 Microbacteriaceae bacterium
GTACAACAACGCAACGCAGGACAAGCGTGGAAACGTTATTCCCGTCGAGATCACGGTGTACGAGGACCGTTCGTTCACGTTCATCCTCAAGACCCCGCCCGCAGCTGAGCTCATCAAGAAGGCTGCCGGAGTCGCCAAGGGATCGTCGACGCCGCACACGGTCAAGGTCGCGAAGCTGACCAAGGACCAGTTGCGCTCGATTGCCGAGCAGAAGCAGGTTGACCTCAACGCCAACGACGTCGAGGCCGCCGAGAAGATCATCGCCGGCACCGCCCGCTCTATGGGCATCACGGTCGAATAACCACTTTTCACTAGCGGGAGAGCCGCCAGGCTCACGACACCGCGATTCTCTGAAGGAGAAAATACATCATGGCTAAGAAATCCAAGGCGTACAACGCCGCCGTCGCCCTTCTCGAAGAGGGCAAGTTCTATTCGCCGGTCGAAGCGGTTGACATCGCAAAGCAGACCGGTTCGGCAAAGTTCAACTCGACCGTCGAGGTCGCGCTTAAGCTTGCCGTCGACCCTCGCAAGTCCGACCAGATGGTTCGTGGAACCGTCATGCTTCCTCACGGCACGGGTAAGACCGCTCGCGTCATCGTCTTTGCGACGGGCGCCGCGGCCGAGGCCGCTCTTGCCGCCGGAGCCGACGAGGTGGGCGGAGTCGAGCTCATCGACAAGGTTGCTGGCGGTTACACGTCGTTTGATGCAGCCGTCTCGACCCCCGAACTCATGGGCCAGGTCGGTCGTCTCGGTAAGGTCCTCGGACCCCGAAACCTCATGCCGAACCCCAAGACCGGAACGGTCACGCCGGACCCGGCGAAGGCTGTGACCGAAATCAAGGGTGGAAAGATCGAATTCCGCGTTGACAAGCACTCGAACGTGCACTTCATTGTTGGCAAAGCATCGTTCTCGGCCGACCAGCTCGGAGACAACTTCCGCGCTGCGCTCGAAGAAGTCCAGCGCGTCCGGCCGTCATCGGCTAAGGGTCGCTACATTCAGAAAGCGACGATTTCGACGACGTTCGGTCCGGGCATTCCGCTCGACGTCAGCGCACTCTAAGTTCGTTTCGCTCGCAAACGCCCCGGCTTCGGTCGGGGCGTTTCTGTCAGTTCTCACGGCCATCACAGAGTTCATTGGGCAAATTCATAGAAAACTGAGGACACTAGAAGAGTGACCACAGAAAACGTTGCACTCGTCAAACCGGACGGCAAGCCCGTTCGGGCCCTCGTTGTCGACGACGAGCCGGCCATCTCAGAGCTCGTTTCGATGGCGCTTCGCTATGAAAAGTTCGAGGTGCGAACCGCGGCGAGCGGACGCGACGCCGTCGCCCAAGCCAAGGATTTCAACCCCGACATCATCGTTCTTGACATCATGCTTCCTGATTTTGATGGACTCGAGGTCATGCGGCGCATTCGTGCCGATAACGCCGATGTTCCCGTCCTGTTCCTCACGGCGAAGGACGCCGTCGCCGATCGTGTGGTCGGTTTGACCGCGGGTGGCGACGATTACGTCACCAAGCCTTTTTCGGTCGAAGAATTGGTCGCACGTATTCGCGGCATAGTCCGCCGCTCCATTCTTGCAAGCGAAGTGCGAGAAGACCCCGAAATCGTGGTCGGCGATCTCGTGCTCAACGAGGAAACCTACGAAGTCTTCCGAGGTGACGTTCGCGTCGAACTCACGGCCACCGAGTTTGAACTGCTGCGGTACCTCATGCGAAACCCCAAGCGAGTCCTGTCCAAAGCGCAGATTCTGGATCGTGTTTGGTCATACGATTTCGGTGGGCGTTCGTCAATCGTCGAGATCTACATTTCGTATCTTCGGAAGAAAATCGACACACTCGGACCGGCAATGATTCACACCGTTCGCGGCGTCGGATACGTTTTGCGCCCGGCGGAGTAACCGATGTTCACCGGTTGGCCACTTCGCAAGCGACTCATCGCATCGAGTGCTGCGTTGACGGCGGCCGCGGGTCTTGCAATCGGTGGAGCGACGATGGTGGGCGTTCGGGTGTACATGGTTGGTCAACTCGACGAGGAACTCATTTCGGCCGCACAGCGCTTCAATGCGGCGGGCCAAGGCCGGGGTGAGTTTGGTGACCGGCTCGCCGGACCCGGAATCACCGTCGGAACGGTGCTCGCCGCCGTCGACGGAAACGGCGAGGTAACGGCGGTGTATCTCGATAACCGTGCGGCGGCGCAAACGTTCAGTCCGGCCCAACTTCGGGACATTCCCGCCACGGGTTGGGGGACGGGCATCCGGGATGTTCGCATCCGTGAATCGGGTGCTTATCGGATGGCCGCTGTAGGAACCTCCCGTGGCGCAACTATCGTGATGGGTTTACCAACCAACACAATCGACCGTTTGGTCTCGCGAATAGGAGGGTTTCTGCTCGCGCTGATTATCGGGGTCGTTGCGGTGGTTGTGTTCGCTGGCCGAAAGGGCGTTGACATCGCACTTCGACCGCTCGAGCGAATGCGTGAAACCGCCCAGCGGGTTTCCGGAATGAACCTCGCTGTCGGTGATGCCGCTCTGACCGAACGAGTTGTGGTCGACGAACCCGACACCGAGGCCGGGCAATTGGGGCGAGCGTTCAACCACATGCTCGACAACGTGGACGAGGCCCTCACTGCCCGTCGAAAAAGCGAAGCCAAAGTTCGTCAGTTTGTTGCGGACGCAAGCCACGAACTTCGCACACCCCTCACCGCGATTCGGGGGTATTCGGAACTGACGCGAAGTCAGAACATGGACATGAGCCCCGACCTGCGCCACTCGCTCGATCGAATCGAATCGGAATCTATCCGAATGACCGCGTTGGTCGAAGACCTCTTGTTGCTCGCTCGACTCGATGAAGGTCGGGACTTTGACTTGACACCGGTGGACCTGTCCACATTGGCGAAAGACGCGGTCGCCGATGCGATGGTTGCTGGTCCCACGCACACGTGGAAAATCAAAACGGCTCGCGGCGCAACGATTTTGGCGGATCGCAATCGGTTCTATCAAGTTCTTGTTAACCTGCTGGCCAATGCCCGCACCCACACCCCAGCAGGAACCGTCGTGTCCACCACTGTGGGGGTGACGCCCGAATCAGTCGTCGTCACCGTCGCCGATAACGGACCGGGGATTCCTGACGAGATTCGCGGTTCGCTGTTCGAACGATTTGCCCGAGCCGATACCTCGCGCGCCCGTGCCACTGGCTCTACTGGACTCGGGCTTGCGATTGTGGACGGACTCGTTCGAGCCCACAAGGGAACTATCGTCGTTGAAAGTGCACCGGGAAACACGAGATTTGTTGTGACTATCCCCCGCTTGACTGTTGGCTGATTTGCGCGGCTGGGCTTCCGCCGTGTAATGTGAAGGAACCGAAGACCGCTGGTTGTTTCGAACGCAAGTTGGAAACCGAAGTCTCACCCCGGTGAGGACCCGCGCAGGCGAATGAAGTTCCCCAGCGAAAGCTGTTTGACTCCGTGCGTGTGCGCCGGAGTTTTTTCATTTCCCGCGGCCGTCGGTTCCGTATTCAAACACAAGGAGCACCATGGCGAACAAGGAAGCAACAATCGCCGAGATTTCGGAGTCGATCCGAACCTCGAGCGGTGTACTGCTCACCGAGTACCGCGGACTCACGGTCGCACAGCTCAAAGAGCTGCGCGGGAACATCCGTGCGAACGCGTCGTACGCCGTGGTGAAGAACACGCTGGCCAAGCGGGCGTTCAACGCGGAAGGCATCAGCTCGTTCGATGCCGAACTCGTCGGACCGACCGCTATCGCTTTCGTTCACGGTGACACCGTCACCGTTGCGAAGTCCCTGCGTGACTTTGCCAAGGCAAACAAAGATCTCGTCATCAAGGGAGGCTTCTTCGACGGAGCACCCCTCACTGCTGCCGAGGTCAACCAGCTCGCCGATCTCGAGACACGAGAGGTCCTGCTTGCCAAGTTTGCAGGAGCTGTCAAGTCCTCGCTCTTCGGCGCGGCATACATGTTCAACGCACCGCTCGCACAGGCCGTTCGCGCGGTCGACGCGTTGCGTCAGAAGCAGGAAAACGCGTAACTAGCGCGTTTTCGACAAACTAAACAACAAGGAGACAATCATGGCTAAGCTCAGCACCGATGCCCTCATTGAGGCATTCAAGGAGCTCTCGCTCATCGAACTCTCGGACTTCGTCAAGAAGTTTGAAGAGGTATTCGACGTAACCGCTGCTGCACCCGTTGCTGCTGCTGCTGCTGCTGCACCCGCAGCCGGTGGCGCCGCTGGTGGCGGCGACGCCGCAGAAGAGAAGGACTCGTTCGACGTCGTCCTCGAAGCTGCTGGCGACAAGAAGATCCAGGTCATCAAAGAGGTCCGTGCACTCACGAACCTCGGCCTCGGAGAAGCCAAGGCTCTCGTTGATGGCGCACCCGCGACCATCCTCGAAGGCGCCAACAAAGAGACCGCTGACAAGGCAAAGGCTGCTATCGAAGAAGCCGGCGGAACCGTCACGCTCAAGTAAGTTTCGACTTACCCTTTCG
>JBIIBI010000088.1:0-4489 GCA_044239485.1 Microbacteriaceae bacterium
TCGATTCGTCCACGAAGTCGCTCGCGCTGACAGATGTGGCCCGGTCTCTAACCGGACTTGATGTCCCAGTTGCCGATCCCAACGAACTCGTGCCATCGGTCGATCCCGCCAGCACCGCGACAACGGCGTGGATTCTCACCCAACTCGATTCGGAACTCGAAGCGCGGCTAGACGAGGGACAACAAACGATCGAGCGCGAAATTGAGGTTCCGCTAATCCCCGTCCTTCTGGACATGGAACGAGCGGGTATTGCGATGGACGGCGGCATCCTCGACGAGATTTATGGACGCCTGACGTCGACCGCGGACGCCAAGGCGGCCGAACTGTTCGCCATGATCGGCACCGAGATGAACCTGTCGTCGCCGAAGCAACTTCAAGAGATTTTGTTCGAGAAGTTGGGCATGCCGAAGACCCGTGCAACGAAGACGGGATTTTCGACTGATGCGGCGTCACTCGCTGATCTGCAGGCGTCGAACCCTCACCCGTTCCTCGACGGTTTGCTTGAGCATCGCGAGCAGACCAAACTCGCACAAATCGTTGAAGTCTTGCGAAAGAGCATCCAGGCCGATGGGCGAATTCACACGACATTCGACCAAACCGGGACGACGACGGGTCGCCTATCGTCATCTGAGCCCAATCTCCAGAACATCCCGATTCGGAGCGACGTCGGCGCACAGATTCGTGCCGCTTTCGTCTCGGATACCAATCACGAGAGGCTCCTTACCGCCGATTATTCGCAAATCGAGATGCGAATCATGGCCCACTTGTCCGGCGACGAAGGGCTTATCGAGGCCTTCAAGTCGGGAGAGGACCTGCATCGTTTCGTCGGCGCGAAGGTCTTCAGTGTCTATCCCGCAGACGTCACCCCCGCGATGCGATCGAAGGTCAAGGCGATGTCGTATGGACTCGCCTATGGGCTTTCCGCATTCGGGCTCGCAAAACAACTCCGAATCGACAACAAAGAAGCCAAATCGCTCATGTCCGACTATTTCGACCGTTTCGGGGGAGTCCGTGATTACCTTCGCTCTGTTGTCGAACAAGCCCGCAAGGACCTTTTTACGACGACAGTTTTCGGACGGAAACGGCAATTTGGGGACCTCGCGAGTTCGAATCGGATGGTTCGTGACAACGCGGAGCGCGCTGCTCTCAACGCCCCTATTCAGGGGACGTCGGCCGACATCATGAAGATTGCGATGATTCGAGCCGTCGAGGCGGTCCGAAACGCATCGCTGTCATCACGACTCCTGCTCCAGGTTCACGACGAACTCATCTTTGAAGTCGCGCCGGGCGAAACGGAACGCTTGAGGGTCATCGTGGAAGAGGCGATGGAACACGCGGTTTCTCTCACGGTGCCGCTTGATGTCCAGATCGGACTCGGATTGTCGTGGAAAGAGGCTGGTCACTAGGCTTCAAGCATGACCGAACAACGAGATCAGACCGCAATCGACCGAATCGCCGAACAATGGGTGGACACGCTGTGCACGTTGGATCCCGATATCTTGATTTGGCTTGGTCGAGACGGGGATGTCTCCGAATTCGCGGATTATTCGCCGAACGGACACGCCGCCTACAACGCGGCGGTTAGCTCGACACTCACCGCTCTCCGTTCGGCCGAGGCCGTTGATGACGTCGATCGTGTCACCAAGATGGACCTCTCGGGTGACCTAGAGCTCGCACTCGAACTGGCCGAATCCAAGTGGCACCTGCGCGACCTCAACAACATCGCGTCACCAGCACAGGGAATTCGGGAAGTTTTCGACCTCATGCCAACGGACAGTGTTGAGGCCTGGGAAACGATCGCGACAAAGCTGGGTAACGTGTCGTCGGCCCTCAATGGCTACCGTCAGACGCTCACCGAGGGTATTCGTGGGGGATTCGTTCCCGCCCGTCGACAGATTGTCGAAGTTATTTCGCAAGCGCAACGAAACGGTGACCCCGAGGGATTCTTCGTCGAGTTTGCAACGAATACCGCGCCGGCTGACCTGCCGGAATCTCTGCGTGCCGACCTGCGCACGGCGGCTGAATCAGCGCGTCTCGCGTACCTCGAGTTCGCCGCGTTCCTCCGGGACGACCTCGCGCCCGCATCCCATGACCACGACGGTGTTGGTCGCGATGTTTACGGGCTGCACTCACGTTACTTCCTCGGTGCAACGGTCGATCTGGACGAAACATACGAGTGGGGTATCGACGAGTTGGCCCGCATGAGGTCAGAGCAAGAGGAGATCGCGAAGCGAATCGCGGGGGGCTCGGTTGCCGATGCTGTCGCTGCACTCGACAACGACCCCGCGCGCAAGATTCACGGTACGGACGCGTTACAGGCGTGGATGCAAAAGCTCTCGGACACGGCGGTGCGCGAACTGGGTAAAGAACACTTCGACATCGCGGAACCGATGCGAAAGCTCGAGTGTCACATCGCTCCGACACAAGAAGGCGGAATCTATTACACCGGTCCCTCTGACGACTTCTCGCGAGCCGGACGAATGTGGTGGAGTGTGCCAGAGGGTGTCACCGAATTCGACACCTGGCGCGAAACCACCACTGTCTACCACGAAGGCGTGCCCGGTCACCACCTCCAGATTTCCCAAGCGGTCTACAACTCGGCAGAACTCAACACGTGGCGTCGACAACTCGCCGGATCGTCCGGTCACGCAGAGGGGTGGGCGCTCTATGCCGAGCGTCTCATGGCCGAACTCGGATACCTGGACGACGACGGTGACCGTTTCGGCATGTTGGACGGACAGCGCATGCGTGCAGCCCGAGTCGTTCTCGACATCGGTGTTCACCTCGGGAAAACGCGACCTGACGGCAACGGAGTCTGGGACGCAGATTTTGCCTACGATTTCATGCGCGACAACGTGCTCATGGAGGACGAATTCGTGCGTTTCGAGGTGAATCGCTACTTGGGGTGGCCGGGACAAGCACCGTCCTACAAGATTGGGCAACGCATCTGGGAAGACCTACGAACCGAATCTCAGCGCCGCGAGGGAGCATCGTTCTCACTGGCTGCGTGGCACAAACGCGCTCTCGACATCGGCGGAACGGGTCTCGACACACTTCGCACCGCGGTGCTGGGCGACTGGTAGCGGTTGCGAACACGCGTTTGCGGGCGTTAGACTTGAGCGTTGCCGACCGGCAGCACATCCCTGTCCGCCGCCCGCGTGAAGAGATTTGCGTGGGCATTATTTATGCCCCACTGGAGCACCTAAACACATGACAACCAGCCAGACCAAACAGGTCGCGATAAATGACATCGGATCAGCCGAGGATTTCCTCGCCGAAGTTGAAAAAACGCTGAAATTCTTCAACGACGGAGACCTCATCGAAGGTACCGTCGTCAAGGTCGATCGTGACGAGGTTCTCCTCGACGTCGGCTACAAGACGGAGGGTGTAATCCCCATCCGCGAACTTTCCATCAAGCACGATGTGAATCCGGACGAAGTCGTCAAGGTTGGCGATGTCGTCGAGGCCCTCGTTCTTCAAAAAGAGGACAAAGAAGGCCGCCTCATTCTCTCGAAGAAGCGTGCTCAGTACGAGCGCGCATGGGGAGATGTCGAAAAGGTCAAGGAAGCAGACGGAATCGTCACCGGAACCGTTATCGAGGTCGTCAAGGGTGGTGTCATCGTCGACATCGGTCTTCGAGGTTTCCTTCCCGCCTCGCTCATCGAACTTCGCCGTGTTCGCGACCTCACGCCATACCTCGGTCAAGAGATCGAAGCCAAGATTCTCGAACTCGACAAGAACCGTAACAACGTTGTCCTGTCGCGTCGCGCTCTCCTCGAGCAGACGCAGTCGGAAAGCCGCAGCCAGATTCTCGGCAACATCCAGAAGGGCCAGATCCGCAAGGGTGTTATCTCGTCCATCGTGAACTTCGGAGCATTCGTTGACCTCGGTGGGGTTGACGGGCTCATTCACGTCTCCGAGCTCTCGTGGAAGCACATCGAGCACGCTTCTGAGGTTGTCGAAATCGGCCAGGAGGTCACGGTCGAGGTCCTCGAAATTGAAGAAGACCGCGAGCGCATTTCGCTTTCGCTGAAAGCCACCCAAGAAGATCCGTGGCAGGTGTTCGCTCGCGAGCACGCTATCGGCGAAATCGCACCGGGTAAGGTCACCAAGCTCGTTCAGTTCGGTGCTTTTGTTCGCGTTGCTGACGGAATCGAGGGGCTCGTTCACATCTCTGAACTCTCGGCCCGTCACATCGAACTCGCCGAGCAGGCCGTCGCTGTCAGCGATGACGTGTTCGTCAAGATCATCGACATTGACCTCGAGCGTCGCCGTATCTCGCTTTCGCTCAAGCAGGCCAACGAGGGCGTCGACCCCGAGAGCACCGAGTTCGACCCGGCTCTCTACGGAATGCCCACGGATTACGACGAGACCGGCGCTTACCGCTACCCCGAGGGCTTCGACCCCGCAACGGGCGAGTGGAAAGACGGCCACGACGAGTCACGCACCAAGTGGGAGCACGACTACAGCGCCGCTCAGGCACGCTGGG
>JBIIBI010000089.1:0-4485 GCA_044239485.1 Microbacteriaceae bacterium
GGGAATCAACAAAAGTCCGAGAGTCCCGAACAT
Source organism: Microbacteriaceae bacterium (assembly GCA_044239485.1). Lineage (GTDB taxonomy): Bacteria > Actinomycetota > Actinomycetes > Actinomycetales > Microbacteriaceae > MWH-TA3. Next base: position 34 of record JBIIBI010000089.1, read on the forward strand.
CACCGACAACGAGATGAATACGGCGCCCATCCCCGCAACAAAGCCGAGAACCCCAAGAAGGACTCGGCGGCGATCGGCCGATGTCGGCTCGGCGGTGATGGCAAAACCAGAGACGTAGGCGATATATCCGGGCACGAGCGGAATGATGCACGGCGAGAGAAACGCGAGCAATCCCGCGAGGAACGCGATGGGCAACGCGATGATTAGGTCGCCCGAGAACACTATTTCGCCGACGTTGTCGATCACGGAGTTGCCTCGGCGACAACGCGGTCAATCATGTCCTCGAACATCGAGCGGTCATAGATATAGCCCAACAGACGCGCCGCGACCCGACCGTCTCGATCAACGATGAAGGTCGTGGGGATTCCGCTCGGGGGAAGGCCCCCAGCGAACGCGAGGCGCAATTCGCCGGTGTCCGCGTCCAGTGCACTGGGATAGGGGATGTCGAAAGTATTTTCAAACGATTGCGCCCCCGACGCGTTGTCGTAGACGTTCACCCCGAGAAAGCGAACACCCTGGTCGGCATAGACGGCGGCCAGTTCGGCAAGGTCCGGCGCTTCCGCGCGGCACGGCGGGCACGCGGCAAACCAAAAGTTCACGACGAGCACCGAGCCACGAAAGTCCTCCGCGTTCACGGTCGAGCCGTCGGTGGTGTCACTGGACTCGAACGACACTGCGTCCCCGCGATTCGCGAGTGCGACTTCGGTAACGGTTCCGTCGGCAGAGGTGAAATTCTCGTTGTTCGCATCGACGGCGAGCGGGTCGTTCGACGCACACCCGCCGAGGACGAGAAGCGAGGCCACGAGCCCCGCGGTCAGAATGACGCGCCTCACACCGCCCCCGAATCCACCGCGCGGTCGATGTCGGTTGCCTCGCGGTAGTCGTATTCAACGAAGTCGGCTGGGTGAACCTGGAACGATGTCACGGACGACAGTGAACAGCGGCGGGTGCCGGGCCAGTGCGCGAGAGACTTGTCGGACATGGCGCGCTGCACCATCCAAATCGCCAACTGGTGAGACACGATCACGACGTCACCACCGTCGACCGAATCAACAGCGTCACGCATCGCCGCGAGCATGCGCTGGGCGATTTCGCGATACGGCTCTCCCCACGACGGACGGAACGGGTTAGCAAGGAACTTCCAGAGGTCCGGTCGCGAGAGAAGATTGCGGCCTCCGTCCATGCGCAGTCCGCGGAATTCGTTCCACGGCTCGATCACGCGCTCGTCGACGATCGCGGTCATGCCGGTTGCGGCCTCCCACGGCGCCATCGATTCGCGGGCGCGCTGAAGCGGGCTGACGACGAGCGCCGAAATGGTGTCGAGAGGCACGTGACGAACCGCCGATTCGGCGAGAGTTCGGCCGTTTTCCGTAAGGCCGAAGTTGGGCAGACGCTCGTACAGAACGCCACCGGGGTTATTCACCTCACCATGGCGCACGAGATGGACACGCTCGGCACTCACCCTCCCGATTGTATCCGCGCAAACTGTGGGCAACCCGCCCGCTACGCTGGGTTTATGGTCACGCGCTCAACCGTTGCATCCCTTTCCGCTCTCGCCGATGGCGACGTCGTTGTCGCGGGGTGGGTCGACACCGTCCGCGACCAAAAGGCGGTTCAATTCGTCATCCTGCGCGACGAGACCGGCGCTGTGCAACTCGTCACCAAGGCCGTTCGTGAGATCGACCCCGAGGTTCCCGATTCCGCCGAGCGGCTCGCCCTCACGGAACTCATCGGGACTCTCAACGCCGGCACGTTCATCCGCGTCACGGGTCAACTCGCGCACGACGAGCGGGTGAAACTCGGCGGACTCGAGGTCAAGATCTCGACGCTCGAGGTCGTCGCCGAAGCCCAGCCCGAACCCCCCATCGCCGAGGATTCCAGCATCGACAAGCGTCTCGACTGGCGCTTCCTCGACCTTCGTCGCCCCGAGGCGAACCTCATCTTCCGTGTTCAAACAATTTTCGAACACGCGATGCGCACCTGGTGGGTCGACAACGGCTTCATTGAAATCCACACCCCCAAGTTGATGGCCAGCCCTTCCGAGTCACGTGCCGAACTGTTTGAGATGCAGTACTTCGAGACCACCGCCTACCTCGCACAGAGCCCACAGTTCTTCAAGCAGATGGCCCAGCCCGCCGGTTTTGGTGCGGTGTTTGAAATCGCACCGGCGTTCCGCGCCGACCCATCGTTCACCTCGCGCCACGCGACCGAATTCACCTCGATCGACGCCGAGATGTCGTGGGTTGAATCGCACGAAGACGTCATGGCCATGCACGAATCAGTCATCGTTGCGGGACTCACCGCGGTCGCCGAGAAGCTCGGCCCGCAGGTCGAAGCCGCGTATGGTGTTGTCGTCACGCCCCCAACGACGCCGTTCCCCCGCATCCCGCTCGCCGAGGCACACGAGATTCTGAAGGCCCGCGGCTACACCGTGCCGCGTGCCGACGGCGACCTCGACCCCGAAGGCGAGCGTCAGTTGTCGGCCTACGTCAAGGAAACGTTCGGCCACGACTTCGTGTTCGTCACCGACTACTTCACGTCAATCCGCCCGTTCTATCACATGCGTCACGAGGGCGACTCGAACCTCACGAACTCTTACGACCTCTTGTACAACGGCACTGAAATCGCGACCGGCGCCCAGCGCGAGCACCGCATCGACGTCCTCACCGCCCAGGCGAAAGACAAGGGGCTCGACCCCGCAGAGCTCGATTTCTATCTCGACTTCTTCCGTCACGGCGTCCCGCCTCACGGCGGATTCGGAATGGGCCTCGCCCGAACCCTCATGCTCTTGCTCGGCTTGCCGTCAATCCGCGAGACGACGTATTTGTTCCGAGGACCGAACCGCCTGCTGCCGTAGGGCAGGACTTAAATGAAGTGAGCCGGTCCCGCTTGGCGGTTCCGGCTCACTGACCCCCTTCGAAAAGGTCGCTTTCAGTATACACAAAAATGTTCGTTCTAGCGAACATTGTGTTTTTTCCCACTTTGTGCCAATTGAACCTGCTAAGGTTTTTTCAGTTAATTCGCCATCGAAGGGTAACAACACATGCGCACGAAACTCCTTGCAATCATCGCCGGATCGGCGATAGCACTTACCGCAGCCCCGCCTGCCGTCGCAGCAACGTGGGACGGAAATGCATTCGATTTTGGGCTAGGTAAAAATTGGGATCTCGCCAGCAATTTCATCATTCAAGATGTCGGGCTGGGGTCGACGTCCGTTGATTTCACGCAACCGGCGTCCAACGTAGACAGAACTAATGTTTGGGATTACGCACTCCAAATCGGAGTGAGGTCGGCAACCGCCGGCATAGCCGAGAGAACCTACTACGAATGCCCTCTCGCCAACATCGATATCTCGATGGACGCTGATGATCTTGTGATTAGCTGCGAGGCCGATTGGGATGCACCTGGCAATTCGGACATTAAGATTCGCGGAAACATGCGTATCTTCGGTCCCGACGGCGACCTGATCCGTTACACCCTAGAAATTAAGAACGACTCAAACTCAGCCATCACGGATTTCACGGGATATCCATACGGCGAGTGGGGTTCGGACGCGGCGATTTGGGCTTATCAGAATTACGATTCTGATGTACTTGCCGTTCCCGCGCTGGAGGATGACGCCAATGCAGCACTGTTGAACAGTCTCGACAGCAACTGGGTTGTGAACTATTCCACTGTGCATCCTCCGTCGTCAATCGCATGGGGTCACAACTCTGCATCAGTCGACACATTCCTATGGTTTCTTGATGGCGCGGAGTATTACCTCGAAACCGACACCTTCACGGTCGGCGCTGGCGAAACGGTGTATCTCGCCGCTTTCGCGAGCTGGGACCCCGCGAATCTGAACGCAATCTCCTATCAGGGCGACGAGTACGCAAGTGCAGGGGATGAGGACCTCGCCGCCGCCGCCGTCGCTTCCACCGCGGTCGAATTTGATTCGTTCACTGGACGACTCACTCGAGGCCTCCCCGCCGGCGCGAATGTTCTCAACTGGGGAATTGTTCCGGATCAGGATGAGGACGAGAAACTCGCGGTCACTGGCGCTGACAACTGGTCGATTTGGGTAGGCCTTGGCCTCTTGGTCGCCGGTGTCGCTGGGCGGGCAATCCGCCGCCGTGTTCGCGCCTAACCGCACAGAGAATAGAAAGGGCCTCGGGAAACCGGGGCCCTTTTATGTTGCTCGACACTCCGTTGATTGACGCGCCGCACGATCCGCGACCAATGTCGTCGGTTTCACTATGCTGAATATATGTCAAAAGATTATGCGTCTACGCCTCGCACGAAGGCCGGTGCACGCGTCCGGACAGCCAACAAGGGATCCGAGCGGGTCGAACGGGCAACCGCCATCGCCCGTGCCGGAGCTGAAAAGGTAGGCACCGCTGCGCGAAAGGCGGCGATCGCGGCCCGCGACGGCGCAAAGGTTGCTGCTGGCGCTACGACAGATGCGGCGAA
>JBIIBI010000107.1:0-4075 GCA_044239485.1 Microbacteriaceae bacterium
TCGGTGCTCACGACGCCGGACGGCAAAATTGTCGAAGCCGAAGCAGCCCACGGAACCGTGACGCGGCACTATCGCGATCACCAACAGGGCAAGCCGACCTCGACCAACCCGATTGCATCGATTTACGCCTGGACCCGTGGCTTGCAGCACCGCGGGAAGTTGGACGGAAACCAGGCGCTCATCGACTTCGCCGTGACCCTCGAAGAGGTCGTCGTCGCGTCGGTCGAGGCTGGGCACATGACGAAGGACCTCGCGTCGCTCGTCGGACCCGACCAGAAGTGGGAAACGACCGAGGAGTTCCTCGCGACCCTCGACGCCAACCTCCAGAAGCGACTCGCGTAGTTCGCGCGCGCGCGATTCGATGAAACTCCTCGCGCTCGTGAAGCGCTACCCCCTGATTGGGGTTACCCTTCTCGTTGCACTCATTGGCGGGGGATTTGTTTCGGTTGAACTCGCTTTGGGTGCACAGATCAGCATCAGTAGTTTTGCGCTTGTTGTCGCGTTGAATCAGGGTCGCCGTATGGTCACCTCGCTGATGTCGGGTCAGTTCGGGCTCGATGTGTTGGCGGTTACGGCGATCGTCGCGACGATCGTCATCGGGGAGTATTGGGCGAGCCTGGTCATTGTCCTCATGTTGACCGGTGGGGAAGCGCTCGAGGATTATGCGGAAGGACGCGCGGAGCGGGAACTCAGTGCGTTGCTGGAACACGTCCCCCAGCGTGCCCATCGGTTTCTCGCGGACGGAACAACCGAAGACATCGAGGTTGCGCTCGTTGCGATTGGCGATCGCTTGCTCGTTCGACCTAGTGAAATCGTGCCGGTCGACGGGACCCTCTCTGGCTCTGCGGGTTCGTTCGACGAGTCGATGTTGACGGGGGAGAGCCTCCCGGTGGACAAGGACGACGGCGACACGGTGATGTCGGGTTCGCTCAACGGTGCAGCGGCAATCACCATGATTGCAACGACTATTGCGGCGGACAGCCAATACCAACGAATTGTTTCGCTTGTGACGGAGGCAAAGCAATCCAAAGCGCCTCTGGTGCGATTGGCGGACAGATACGCGGTCCCGTTCACACTCGTTGCCTACCTGATCGCCGGTTTTGCCTGGTGGGCCAGCGGAGATTCCAGTCGTTTCGCGGAAGTCCTTGTCGTTGCAACGCCATGTCCGCTGCTGATTGGTGCGCCGGTTGCGTTCATGGCGGGGATGTCAAGCGCAGCACATTCGGGAATCGTGATCAAGAACGCTGGCACGCTCGAGCGACTTGCGCGGGCGAAGACGGTCGCATTCGATAAAACGGGGACACTCACCCAGGGGACGCCTCGGGTGGTGTCGGTCAAGCCCGTTGGTATGGCCGAGGAGGAATTGCTCGTCCTCGTTGGGTCGGTCGAGCAGTATTCAGCGCACGTCTTGGCCGGTGCGTTGCGCACAGCGGTCGCGGAACGAGGTCTGCCGCTGCGGGATGTGGACGATGCTCACGAGGTTGCGACACACGGTGTGAACGCGACAATTGATGGTCGATCTGTTTTTGTTGGCAAACCCAAATATGTGGCCGAGAACGCGAGTGGTGTGCCCGAGCTCGAACTGGGACCGGGCGAAGCGGCCGTCTACGTGTCAGTCGACGGGGCATTCGCGGGTTCCGTCACTCTGCGTGACGAGATTCGTCCCGACGCCCCCGCGACGCTGGTTGCCCTTCGCGCACTCGGCATACGGCGGGTGATGATGTTGACCGGGGACATTGAGCCCGTTGCGATGCACGTGGGACGAGAGCTCGGAATCGAGGATGTTCGTGCGGAGTGCTTGCCCAAGGACAAGGTTGATGCGATTCGCGGCGCTAGTCCGCGCCCCGTCATTATGGTTGGGGATGGCGTCAATGACGCCCCCGTCCTCGCGGTTTCCGATGTCGGAATTGCGATGGGAGCGAAAGGTTCAACTTCGGCGGCTGAAAGCGCCGATATTGTCATTCTGCTCGACGACATTTCCCGCGTTGCTCGAGCAATTTCGATTGGTCAGCGAACAGTCGCCGTCGCACTCCAGTCGATTTGGTTGGGCATTGCCTTTTCGCTTGCACTCATGGCGTGGGCCGCACTGGGCCAATTACCCGCAATCGTCGGTGCTGCATTGCAAGAACTCGTCGACCTCGTCTCAATCCTCGGAGCGCTTCGCGCCGTTCGCGCAGGACGCGCGCAATTGAAGGGGATTGCGGCGGGGCGATAAGTCCTAGGCTGTCAACAGTATGAGCACCAATTCAACATCGACCGACCGCTTCCCGTGGGCGGCAATGACGGCTATCGGTTTCACGGTCTTCGCCACGGTGACCTCAGAGTTTTTGCCGACGGGCATGTTGCCGTCGATGTCGGCTGACCTCGACGTCAGCACGTCGCAAATCGGATTCCTCGTGTCGGTGTGGGCTGCGACCGTCGTTCTCACCGCCATCCCCCTGTCGTTGACCACTCGACGCTTCAGCCGCAAGTCCTTGCTGATCGTGTCGGTGGGGTTGTTCACGGTGTCGAATGTCATGGCTTCGCTGGCGCCCAACTACGACGTGTTGTTTGCATCACGAATCATCGGCGGACTCGGCAATGGAATGTTCTGGATGATCGCGACGGGTTACGTGACAACGATGTTGCCCGGTCAGTGGCGGTCACGAGGATTCCTGTTCATCTCGGCCGGCGCGAACCTCGCGTTCATCGCCGGGTTGCCTCTCGGGTCAGCGCTCGCCGCGATTTCCGACTGGCGGGCCGGATTCCTCATCATGACGGCTCTGACAATCGGCGCGAGCGTGGGACTGTACTTCCTTCTGGTTCCCGTTCCGAATCCGCACACCGAGAACCCAGACGAGGTGCACTCGGCCGTCCGCGACCGCTCCTTCCGCATGGTGTTGCTCGGGGTCTCGGGTGTCTTCCTCGTCGTCGGTGGCGGGAACTTGTTTTACCCCTACATCGCACCGTTCCTCATCGAGGTCGCCAACTTCACGCCGCTGACCGTTGCTGTTCCGCTCGCGGCGTATGGTGTCGGCGGCACCATCGGAATTCTCGTCGCCGAACGATTGGGACGTCGCCCCGAAAATCTGTCGAGGAACATTGCGTTCGCGATTCTGTACATGGCGAGCATGATGATCCTCCTGGATCTGGTCGCGGGCTCGCAAGAAGCGGCAATCATCGCGTGCGCGTTGTGGAGCCTCGGTTTTGCCGTGACCGAACCGCTCTTCGGGCAATACATCATGGAATTGTCGAGCCCACGCCTTCGCGACTTCGCCGGGGCGATGCGCACCACTGCGTGGAACCTCGGAATCGGCAGCGGCTCGTTCTTCGGTGGTGTGCTGCTGGTGCCGTTCGGTATCAGCGCACTTCCCTACATTGGTGCGAGCGTTCTGGTCGGTGGCGCGACGGTTGCGCTCATCGCGAGGCGCAGAGAACGAGCGCTCTGGGCAAACTAGAATGGTGGCAGAACAGACCACTTCGCGAGGAGCCCCGTGAACGACATTCACACATTCAACGCCCCCCTGTCCGAGGTCGACCCCGAGATTGCCGAGGTGTTGAAACTCGAACTCGGTCGACAGCAGGACTATCTCGAAATGATTGCATCCGAGAACTTTGTGGCCCGCTCGATTTTGCAGACCCAGGGTTCGGTCCTCACCAACAAGTACGCCGAGGGATATCCCGGCAAGCGTTATTACGGCGGCTGTGAATTCGTCGACATTGCCGAATCGCTCGCGATTGAGCGCGCAAAGTCATTGTTTGGTGCGGCGTACGCCAACGTCCAGCCGCACTCTGGTGCAACCGCGAATGCGGCCGTCCTGCACGCCATCGCCACCAAGGGCGACACGATTCTTGGTCTTGAACTCGCGCACGGCGGTCACCTCACGCATGGCATGAAGCTCAACTTCTCAGGCCGCTTGTACAACGCGGTCGCCTACGGGCTCGACCCCGAAACGTTCCTCGTTGACATGGACGTTGTTCGCGATTTGGCGCGGGAACACAAGCCCCAGGTACTCATCGCCGGCTGGAGTGCGTATTCGCGTCACCTTGATTTTGCGGCCTTCCGCGAAATCGCCGACGAGGTCGGCGCCAAGCT
>JBIIBI010000006.1:0-17034 GCA_044239485.1 Microbacteriaceae bacterium
ATGGCTTCGTGGCGGAACACCGCGAGGGTGTCGCCTACGTTTACATCGCCGAGCTCGACATGGCGGCCCACGCATCCGGTGTTTCCTCTGACCAGTGGATTCGGCGTCTCGAAGAGTTGGACGGTTTCGTCGCCGACGTCTGTCGTCGACTGTCGCCAACGGACGGGCTGATCATCACGGCCGATCACGGGGTGGTGGATGTGCCCACCTCTCGACAGATAGTCGTGCCATCGGGCTCGCCGCTGCTCGATGGAGTGACGGTTGGAGGAGAACCTCGCTTCCTGCATCTCTATGCCGAGGACGAGCCTGGCACGCTCGACCGCTGGCTTAACGCCGAAGGGCATCGATCCCACGTCGTCTCGCGCCAGGAGGCAATCGCCGCGGGGTGGTTCGGCCGGGTTGAAGATTTTGCCCGCGAACGAATTGGGAATGTACTCGTGACCCCGCGCGGCGAATCGGTCTATTACATCGAGGGACTCGCGACCGACCAATCGATGGCGATGGTTGGTCAACACGGTGGACTGAGTCGAACCGAAACCCTTGTCCCCATCATTCGGGGCGGCGCGTTCGCTTAGCTAGTCCTCTTCCGGGCGTGCGCCAAAAACAATCTCGTCCCACGTGGGCATCGCCGCTCGCTGCCGCTTCGAACGGCTCGGTGTCGGGTCGGTGAAGACGTCGGAGCTCGGCGTGGGCTTCACTCCCGTCTCGCCCACTTGGGTGGCGGGGACGTCCTCTGGGGCGACGGGTGAATCGTCGGGCAGCTCGAGCATGTCGGGCGTAATGATGGGAATCGAACCCGTCGAAGGATGCGATGCGATGGCGTCTTTTCGTTCTCCGCGTCGTCGCGTCAAATCATCGACCTGGTTCGACGAGTCGTCGAGTGTTCCCGTCGGCGCGATGGTCGACAGGTCTACTTCAATCGACGATGTAGCCGCGGAAACCTGCACGGTGGACTCCGACGCTGGCTCAGCAACGACAGGAGCCGGAAGCGGTTCGAATTCCCCGCTGTCGAATCGAGAGGCGGGTTTCGGGGTGACGACTCGAAGCGGCGGAAACAGCGCGGCATCGACGGACTCCGATTTCGAGATTCGGACGGCTGACGCGTTGGATGGAACGAGCGTCATCTTTCGCGGATCGAATGACCAGGTGGCGTCCTCCTCGACGTCACCCAACACACATCGGGCGCCGACCACCCACTCATCGTTGGTTCGGTAGGCCTGCCATCGAACAACGCGGCCGCCCTGGCTGGTAATGCGGGCGGCGATTTCACTACCGAATGACGACTCTGCTCCGTCACCGACGACGGGGACGGCGAGGGCACGCTCGAGAACGAACGCGAGCTCGGCAGCGATTGGTCCCTCGAAGCGAGCGATGTGTTCGGCGCTGGAGCCGGATGCGGCCGCGACCTCGTCGACCGAGAGCCCGGACCGCAACATGGATTGGATTTCTCTGGGAGACACCGTGACCGCCGTTGTTGAGGGAGAGGAGTGCCCGAGTTTGGACCGGAGTGCGTCATCGAGAGCGATGGAAAAACGTTGACCGTCTCGAGTGACCACGATGATTCCATCGCGTGTCACCTCGATGACCGACAACTCTTCCATCGACAACTCCTCGGTTACTCTTGTCCAGCGAGAATACCGCTAGCGCGACACGTTCGACGCGAATGTCATGGGTGAGTTTGCTTTTCGTTGTAAAGTGTCGCAAACTATCGCCGCCAGCACGGCACACGAAAGGCTTCACCAAAAAAATGGCTACTGATTACGATTCCCCCCGAAAGGGCGAGGAAGACCACGAATCACTTCAGGCTCTTCAAGAGCGCGTACCCGAGCCTCGGCCCGGTGACATTCTCGACGACGCGGACAACCCGGACAGTCTCGAGATGAGCGGTCAAGATCTCGCGAGTATGGAACTCGACGTCATCGTTGTTCCGCCGCAGGCTGACGAGTTCACCTGCATGTCCTGCTTCCTGGTAAAGCACCGCTCGCAGATTGCAAAGGAAAACAAGACCGGAGCGTTTTGTTCGGAGTGCGAGTCCTAGTTTCCTCGAAGTGCGTCCCTTAGTTTTTCGGGATTGCGCGTCGACACGTACCAATTCGGTGTCGGGTCGTTCGAATCGTTCACGATGACGCTGAGACCGCGTGGAATCCAGGCACGGATGAGTTTCCACGTTCGGGCGTCGCCGATTGCACGGTTTCGGTCGACTTGTTCGATGACGGTCGCTTTGCCCAGCAGTGATAATTCGATCGAGGCTCGGCCCGCCCGTAGGTGTGTGTCCGTCACGACAATTCGCGGCGCAAAGACGACGAAGGCTAAGAGTGTGATGGCATACGACGTTATCGCCGCGACGTATCCCGCGACAATGTTGATCGGAGCGAGCATTCCGAAACCCATGGGGATGACGACAAGGAGTGCGAGGTGAAGCGACCACGACGGGGTCAGGGATTCCTGATAACGAACCATGTAACCATTCGACCATGCGTTACCCTGAACGAATGACACCCGAGGTTCTCATTGTCGGAACACCCCCTTTGTACGCGCGTCCAGGCGACGCGGGGGCGGATTTATTGTCTTCGGTGGGAGTCACACTGGAACCCGGCGAACGTGCGGTTATTCCGACCGGGATCTCCATTGCGTTGCCCGACGGTTACGTCGCTTTCGTCATGCCGCGTTCTGGGTTAGCCGCACAGCACGGCATTGGATTGGTGAATTCACCCGGCACTATCGACGCCGGCTATCGAGGAGAAATTTCCGTAGTCATGATCAACTCAGATCCAGTGAACTCTTTTTCGGTGGCCGTCGGCGACCGTATCGCTCAACTCGTGATTCAACCGATGGTGCGCGCTCGATTTGTTCCCGTCACCGAGCTTCCCGGCACCGAGCGTGGTGTCGGCGGATTCGGTTCGACCGGTAGGGCAGGAGCGGCATCATGAAGACGAAGAGCGCCCCCGCCGATCGCGAGATGACCGGACCGTTCGACATCTCGGAGGTGAGTGCGGTGCAACCGTTCATCGACCTCGGGGCCATCAAGGTGACGCCCCGAACCGGTTTGCAGTTGCGACTGGACATCGAAGAGGCAACGAAGCGGCTCGTGGCTGCAACGTTCGACATCGATGGTTCGACGCTCCAAGTTCAGGTTTTTGCGGCGCCTCGAACCGAAGGTCTGTGGAACGAAATCAGAGAACAGGTAGCGGCGCAGGTCGTCAAACAGGGCGGGAAAGCGGATCACGTCGTCGGTCCGTTTGGGCCGGAAGTTCGAGCGGCTGTGCCGACGGCCGACGGCTCGAAGAGACCGGTTCGATTTGTTGGAGTGGATGGACCCAAGTGGTTCCTTCGCGGAGTCATTTCCGGTCCGGCGGCTGACACGGATTCGCGCGCTGCAGTCGTCGAAGACTTGTTCCGGAGCATCGTCGTCAACCGTGGCACCGAAGCTCTTCCGCCGCGTGAATTGCTGACGCTTCGTGTTCCGCCACAGCCGGGGACGGTTGCATGACGAACCCGCTCGGAGAATCAGTGTCGAAGTCCCCGCTCGCCTCGCTGGTTGCGAACGAGAAATTGACCGGGGCAAACCTGTTCAGCGCCATCGGGGGAGTTCGCGGTGTCGTCGAATCAACCGCACCGGGCTTTTTGTTCCTCGTGGTTTTCACCGTGACGGGCGACTTGTTTCCCTCGGTGATCGCGCCGGTCATTGTCGCAATCGCGATTCTTCTCACGCGACTCGTCCAACGCCTTCCGGTCCTGCCCGCGATCTCGGGCGGCATCGGCATCGCGCTGAGCGCGGGGTTCGCGTTGTGGACGGGGCGCGCAGAGGACAACTTCGTCGGTGGCTTCATCATCAACTCGATTTCGATGGTGGTGATGCTCGTGTCGATCCTGATTCGACGTCCTCTTATCGGAATCGTGACGAACCTGCTGGTCTCCGAGAACCCCGCGCGCACATCGCCAATCGTCCGTCGCGCCGCGTATCTCGCCACCATCGTGTGGGCAGGTTTCTTCGGGCTTCGGCTCGCTGTCCAATTCCCGTTGTACCTGGCACAGGCAACCGCGGCTTTGGCGGCCACAAAACTTCTCATGGGTCTGCCGATGTATGCAGCGCTGTTGTGGGTGACGTGGTTGATGATGCGTTCCGCGCTCTACGCGGCTGCCCGCTAGGCACAGCGCTCTGGATTAGGATGGGGGAGTTGTCCCTCGTGAGGAGTATTTTGCTGTGAGCATTGATTCGTTCGGTTCCAAGGCCACCCTGTCCGTCGAGGGTCGTGATTACACGATTTTTCGACTCGACGCGGTCGAGGGACACGCCCGCCTCCCGTATAGCCTGAAGATCCTTTTGGAGAACCTCCTTCGCACCGAGGACGGCGCGAACATCACCGCGGCACAGATTCGTGCACTCGGGAGCTGGGATGCAAACGCCGAACCCGACACCGAAATTCAGTTCACCCCGGCCCGTGTCGTGATGCAGGACTTCACCGGCGTCCCGTGCATCGTCGACCTCGCCACCATGCGAGAAGCGGTCGCCGATCTGGGCGGCGACCCCGAAAAGATCAACCCGCTCGCTCCCGCCGAGCTCGTTATCGACCACTCGGTCATTGCCGATCTGTTTGGTCGCGAAGACGCATTCGAGCGCAACGTCGAGATCGAATACGAGCGCAACGGTGAACGATACCAATTCCTGCGCTGGGGACAGACCGCTTTCGACAACTTCAAAGTTGTCCCGCCGGGAACGGGAATCGTCCACCAGGTCAACATGGAGAACCTCGCGAAAGTTGTCTATACGCGGGACGTCAACGGCGAGACGCTAGCGTTCCCCGACACATGTGTTGGCACCGACTCGCACACGACGATGGTCAACGGCCTCGGTGTGCTCGGCTGGGGCGTCGGCGGAATCGAAGCCGAAGCCGCGATGCTCGGTCAGCCCGTCTCGATGTTGATCCCTCGAGTCGTTGGATTCAAACTTTCCGGTGACATCCCATCCGGAATCACGGCGACGGACGTCGTCCTCACCATCACCGAGATGCTGCGCAAGCACGGTGTGGTTGGCAAGTTCGTCGAGTTCTATGGCAAGGGTGTCGGGCAGGTTCCGTTGGCAAACCGCGCCACGATTGGAAATATGAGCCCTGAGTTCGGCTCGACTGCGGCGATGTTCCCCGTCGACCAGGTCACCGTTGATTATCTGAAGCTCACCGGTCGACCCGCAGAAACCGTGTCACTCGTTGAGGCCTACGCCAAGGCTCAGGGGCTGTGGCACAACCCTGACATCGAGCCGGTCTTCTCGGAGTATCTCGAGCTTGACCTCGGAACAGTCGTCCCGTCGATTGCCGGACCGAAGCGACCGCAGGACCGCATCCAACTGGACAAGGCGAAAGAGACGTTCGCAAAGGACCTCACGGCATATGGGGCAGGCAAGGCTGCTGACGTCTCGATCGACGGTGAGAACTTCACCGTTGACAACGGTCACGTCGCCATCGCGGCCATCACGTCGTGTACAAATACGTCAAACCCCTCGGTCATGCTCGCCGCTGGACTTCTCGCTCGAAACGCGGTCGCAAAGGGTCTCGTTTCCAAGCCGTGGGTCAAGACCACGCTGGCGCCCGGCTCGAAGGTCGTGACCGATTATTACGAGAAGGCCGGTCTCATGGACGACCTCGAAGCGCTCGGCTTCTACCTGGTCGGCTACGGCTGTACGACGTGTATCGGCAACTCCGGTCCGCTCCCGACCGAGATATCCGTCGCGGTGAACGACAACGACCTCGCGGTCACCGCGGTCCTGTCCGGAAATCGCAACTTCGAGGGACGAATCAACCCCGACGTCAAGATGAACTATCTTGCATCGCCTCCGCTCGTGATTGCCTACGCACTCGCGGGAACAATGAATTTCGATTTCGAATCGGACGCTCTCGGTCAGGATGCGGATGGGCAGGATGTCTTCCTCGCCGACATTTGGCCATCGGCCGCCGAGGTTCAAAAGACAATCGACTCGTCGATCGACACCGAGATGTTTGTGCGACAGTACGCGTCGGTCTTCGACGGAGACGATCGCTGGAAGTCGATCCCGACACCAATTGGGAACGTGTTTGAGTGGGACGAGAAGTCAACCTACGTGCGTAAACCTCCGTATTTCGAGGGAATGACCGTCGCCACGTCACCCGTGTCCGATATCGCTGGAGCACGCGTGCTTGCGCTGCTCGGTGATTCGGTGACCACTGACCACATCTCGCCCGCCGGGTCCATCAAGGCGGACACGCCGGCCGGGAAGTACCTGCAAGACAACGGCGTAGACCGCGGTGACTTCAACTCGTACGGGTCCCGTCGTGGAAATCACGAAGTCATGATTCGCGGAACGTTCGCGAATATTCGCCTCAAGAACCAACTTTTGGATGGTGTGGAGGGTGGTTACACACGAGACTTCACCACCACTGCCGGCGAACAATCATTCATCTATGACGCGTCCCAGAACTATGAGCGATCGGGGACACCTCTCGTCATTCTGGCCGGCAAAGAATACGGTTCTGGTTCAAGCCGCGACTGGGCGGCCAAGGGTACAAGCTTGCTCGGCGTCAAGGCGGTTATCGCCGAGTCGTTCGAGCGAATCCACCGATCCAACCTCATCGGAATGGGCGTGATCCCGCTTCAGTTCCCGGTGGGGCACAACGCAGAGTCTCTCGGGCTCACGGGAAGTGAAGAGTTTTCGTTCACCGGCATCGAGGAACTTAACTCGGGGTCCACGCCCCGCACGGTTCACGTGGTCGCATCGCCGACCGAACACTCGACGGAGGGTGCAACTGTGATCGAGTTCGACGCGGTGGTGCGCATTGACACCCCCGGCGAGGCGGACTACTACCGCAATGGCGGGATTCTCCAGTACGTTCTGCGATCGCTCCTATAGGCCGAAATGTATCTTTCGAATATTTCCTCCCCTAGCGACGTCAAGAAATTGACGTTGGCAGAGTGCGCGAAACTCGCCGACGAGATTCGCGAGTTTCTCATCGATTCAGTGTCGGTGACCGGAGGACACCTCGGGCCAAATCTCGGTGTCGTCGAATTGACGGTGGGACTCCATCGCGTATTCGATTCGCCGAACGATCCGATCATCTGGGATACGGGCCATCAGTCCTACGTCCACAAACTCTTGACGGGCCGACGGGACTTCTCGCATCTTCGTGAGGCAGGGGGACTCGCCGGTTATCCGCAACGGTCGGAATCGGTTCACGACATCGTCGAATCGAGCCACGCGTCGAGTTCACTGTCATGGGCGGACGGAATTTCGAAAGCCTATGAAATGACGGGACAGTCAGATCGCCACGTCATCGCGGTCATCGGTGACGGCGCGTTGACGGGCGGAATGACGTGGGAGGCCCTCAACAACATTTCGCACGACAACTCGCGCAGGCTCATTCTCGTGGTCAACGACAACGGCCGTTCGTATGCGCCAACAATCGGTGGTGTCGCGCGATTCTTGACGGACGTGCGGACCCGACCGTCGTATCGAACCCTTCATCGGGTCTCGTGGGCTATCACGAAACGACTCGGCGGACCGGCTCGAGCGGTGTATCGCGGTATCCGCGGCGGTGTTCACGGATTTCTCTCGCGATTTACGAATAACGAAGCGTTGTATTCGAATCTCGACATCAAGTACATCGGCCCGATCGACGGCCACAACATTCGCGATGTTCAGCGAGCGCTAGAGCAAGCCAAGGATTACGGCAGCCCGGTCATCGTTCACGTGATCACCGAAAAGGGACGTGGTTACGAGCCCGCTCGTCTCAATGAAGCCGACCAGTTCCACGCAATCGGTGCGTTCGACCCGGTAACGGGCGAAGAAAACGGTGGTGGCGGGCAATCGTGGACAACGGTTTTTGCGGACGAACTCGTCGAGCTCGCTCGACAGGACGAGACAATCGTGGGAATCACGGCGGCAATGCTGCGACCCACGGGACTTTCCGCGATGGCCGAGGTTTTCCCCGATCGTGTCTTTGACGTTGGTATCGCCGAGCAACACGCTACGACGAGCGCGGCGGGACTCGCATTCGGAGGTCTTCATCCTGTCGTCGCTGTCTACGCGACCTTCATGGGCCGGGCATTTGATCAGGTACTCATGGACGTTGCGCTTCACAAAGCCGGTGTCACTTTTGTCCTCGACCGCTCCGGTGTTACCGGTCCGGATGGCGCCTCCCACCACGGCATGTGGGACCTTGCGATGTTGCAGATTGTTCCCGGAATTCGAATCGCGGCCCCGCGTGACGCATCGACATTGCGCGAAGAGTTGAGCGAAGCGATCAGTGTCAAGGATGGACCGACGGTTGTCCGTTTTCCCAAGGGGAGCGTCGTCGAAAGCATCCCCGCCGTTCGGCGAACGGCCGACGGGGTTGACGTTCTGCGCGAGGACAACGCTCACGATGTCCTCCTCGTTGCCGTCGGGGCCATGGCTCCTCTCGCGCTCGACGTCGCAGATCGCCTCGCGGCATCGGGGATTGGTTCGACAGTTATTGACCCGCGCTGGGTGATTCCGGTGGCGTCATCGATTGTCGATTTCGCTCGAGACCATCGAATCGTCGTGTCAATCGAGGACGGAATCCGTGTTGGCGGGGTCGGAACTCGAATTCGGCAAGAGCTTCGACAGGCGGGCGTCGACACGGGGGTCGACGAACTGGGCCTTCCCGACGAATTCCTCGAACACGACACGCGTGGCAACATCCTCGCGAGAGTGGGACTCACGCCCGACGCGATTGCGTCGAAGATCATTAACCAGCTCAGCGGCTCGGTCGTTCCGAAAGCAAAGCCGAAGAAGCGTTAGCCGACGTTCGAGGCGGGGTGAAACCGTTTGCCCGTTACCCGCTCGCTGGCCCCACAGTCGTCAAGATAGGGCGTCAAGCCACCGATCGCGGCCGGCCACCCTGCACCGTTGATCATGCACAGGTCGATGTCGCGGATATCCGTCACGACCTGTGCATCGACCATGACAGCTACTTCCCGGACCAGTGCGTCGACCACTACGTCGTGAATCTCGTTCTGACCGAGTGTGCGCGACGCCGATACGACGGCGGTGAGGTCATCGCCCACGGATCCTGCTGACGGACTCGAGGTTACTGCTCGCAGCGCGTCCCCGACGAAGAATCGATCGGGTGCGCTCGCGTACAGCGATTCCAGCATCGACAGCGAGACGTTTCGCCCAATTAGATCAATCAGCGCGAACGGTGTCATGGGCAGTCGTAGCGGCTCGAGTGCCGTCGAGATGTCGCCCAGGGGTACGCCGCTCTCGACCAAGCGCAACGATTCGCCGAGGAATGTCGACAGCAGTCGGTTGACCACGAACCCTGCCTGATCGGCAACGATGACGGGTGTTTTGCGGAGCGATTGCGCGACCGAGACCGCAGTTGCAAGCGTCTCGTCTGATTGACGGTTGTTGCGCACGACCTCGACGAGTTTCATTGCTGCGACGGGGTTGAAGAAATGAATTCCAGCAATTCTGTCGGGATGTGTGGCGAACGACGCCATCGCCTCGATGGACAGGGACGAGGTGTTTGATGCAATGATGCACTCAGCGCGGACGACGGATTCGACTGCGGTGAGGACGTCTTTCTTAACCGCGAGGTCCTCGAAGACCGCCTCGATGACCAAGTCACACTCGGCGAAATCAGAAATTGACAGAGTCGTGTCGATTCGAGAAAGAGTTTCGGATCGGGCATCCGGGGAGAGGGTTCCTTTCGCAACGCGCGCGCCCAGCCACCCATCAATCCGGTCACGTGCTGCGTCAAGTTTGTCCTTTGTCACATCCGTCACGATGACGGTCCGACCCTGTGTCTCGGCGAAAGCCAGTGCAATCTGACTCGCCATGAGCCCAGCGCCGACCACACCAACACGCCGGATTTCTCGAGGCGTTACGTCCGGAGTCGAGCGCGGCGTCTTGTGCGCTCCACTCGTAATCCGAAACGCGTACAGTCGGTGTCGGAACTCCGATGTCGTCATCAGGTCCGCAAGCGCAGCGTCTTCGGCTTCAAACGATTCGCTCTCGGTTGCCTCGATTGAATGATGGAGAACGCGCCGCAGATGAGTGAGAGCGTCGATGGGATTTCCCACACGCGAGACGTAACGGTCGATTGTGGAGTCGATCGCGTGGGCGGCGACGTGGTCTTCGACGATGTCGCTCGACCGGGCCTGTACGGGCAATGAATCGGTGAACGCGACAGCCTCGTCGACCGAATCGGCAGCCACGCCATCGACAATTCCGAGTTCGAGTGCGACCTGGGGCGTCAGCGTTTTTCCTGCGATGGCATTGTCGACCATCACACGAAGCGCCGACTCGATGCCGATCAGCCTAGGCAGGAGGGTTGCGCCTCCCCAGCCGGGGATTAGCCCGAGGCCGATTTCGGGAAGCCCTAGCGAAATTGGACCTTCCTGAGAAATGCGATGGGTGCAGTGAAGTGCGAGTTCTAAACCTCCACCGAGCGCCGTCCCGTTGATAGCGGCGATTGTCGGAATGCCAAGGTTTGCCAGTTTCGACAAAACCCGGTGGCCTTCTTGAGCGAGTTGAAGCGCGTCACCGAAGTGCCGCGGTCCAGCGAGAGTGTCGAGATTCGCGCCAGCACAGAAAGTCCTGCCGTTACCCGTGACAACGAGAGCAGTGAAGTCACCGGCGCGTGATGCGATGCCGTCGAGTGCTTCGCCGAGACGCGCGAGACCAAGGGGGCCGAGCGTCGCCGGTCGGCGATCATCGTGGTTTGTCAGCGTGAGCACGCCGACGCTGTTGCCCCCTGGGCTGACCGTCTCGGTCAACTCGACGAATACGGGAAAATCCTCTTCCGGGTAATCGATCATGCGCGGAAGTTGGGGTTTTCCCACACCATCGTGCCGCCCTGGCCCAACCCGACGCACATCGTGGTGATGCCGTAGCGAACCGAGTGGTCGAGCTCGAATTGGCGGGCGAGCTGAATCGCGAGCCGGACGCCCGAACTCGCGAGTGGGTGTCCCAGCGCGATTGCGCCACCCCACGGGTTCAGAATCTGTGAGGTCTGATCGATGGCGAAGTGGTCCGCGAACGCGAGAACCTGAACAGCGAAGGCTTCGTTTATCTCGATTGCACCGATGTCAGAGATGGTAAGTCCCGCCTTGACGAGGGCTTTCTCGGTAGCGGGTATCGGACCCAAGCCCATCTCGTTCGGAGAAACGCCAGCGAAGGCGTACGACACGAGCCTCATCTTGGGGGTGAGTCCGAACCGTTGAACGGCGTTCGTTCCGGCCAAAATCGACATCGTCGCACCGTCCGTGAGCGGCGAGGCATTACCGGCCGTAACCCGGCCGTTCTCTCGAAAAGGCGTGCCGAGACCCGCGAGGGATTCGAGTGTTGTAGAGGGTCGAAGTTGTTCGTCGCGGTTGGCAATTCCGTGAGGCGTGTCAATCTCGACGAGATCGGGTTGGATGAAACCAGCCTCGTATGCAGCCCAGGCGCGGCGCTGGCTTTGTTCCGCGTAGTCGTCGGTTCGATCCTTGGTGATTGCGGGAAGACTGTCGTGCAGAATTTCCGCCGTGAATCCCATGGCTAGGGATTCCTCGGTCAGCAGCCCAGCGTCAAGCATCGCGGGGTTTGCTTTCAGTGCGAATTGCATCGGGTGGCGTCCCATGTGCTCGACCCCGCCGGCGACGGCGACATCGATTTGGCCCCATCCGATTCCGGAGCCCAGTGTGGTCATTGACGTCATTCCGCCCGCGCACATTCGATCGATAGCGAAACCAGGAACGGACTGGGGAAGTCCTGCCGCGAGTCCAACGGTACGTCCCAGCGTCAACCCCTGGTCGCCTTCTTGGGTTGTCGCGGCGATTGCAACATCGTCGATTTCCGCCAGTGGAATCAGCGGGTTCCGCGCCAACAAGCCGCGAAGAGTGGAGGTCGCGATGTCATCGGCACGTGTATCACGATAAATTCCCTTAGCGCCGGCGCGGCCAAAAGGGCTTCGCATCCCATCGATGTAGAAAACCTCGTGAGTCACGCCGATACCTCCGATTGTCGTAGTTCTGTGGGGTCGACGTTAGTCGACCGTTTCGGCCGGAGCCGCGAGGAACTCGGTTGGATCCTCGGCGACGCGGACAAAGCAATCATTCAATTCAGAATGAATCAACTCTATTTGCCACTCGCGTGCACCGGCGTCGCGCAACCAGGTCGCGACGGCGGAAGGCTCAAACTCTACGGGCGGTTCGTAGCAGATTCGACGGATCATCTCGGGAAGAGCAAGATTCTCAATCGGGATGGACGTCTTCTCGGCGATCACGGACATCGATTCTCGAACGCACATGAATCGCGCGTAGGCATCCGGGTGGCGGTCTTTCCAATTTCGAGGCGTGGAAAGTCCGTTTCCTCGAACCCTCATGGGTGGAAGGTCGTCGGTCGAAAGCCCTCGCTCGATTGCCTCCCACCAACGGGCCAGTTCCCGCCTCGAATAACGGCCGCTGAATTCCTTGATTGCTGCGAGCGCGCCCCGAGAATTAGGCAATCGAGACGCCGCGGCGACGATCGCACGGTCCGGGATTGTTCTGCCGGGTCCCATGTCAATCGATTCCGCGAACCGGTCGCGGGCAACCCACAATTCGCGGGCAACAGCGAGGTGCCGCGGCGTCGGCAAGCTCTGAAGGCCCGAGAGCCGTCGCCACGGGTCCGCTTTCGCCTCCGCGGGTTTCCAGTGCACAAGGTTGGCGAATTCTTGTTCGGCGATGTGGGTCTTCCCCTCGGACTCGAGTACCGCAGCGAGGGCGTCTCGCAAATCGGGCAACAGTTCGACGTCGAGCGCCGCATAAACAAGCCAATCCTGAGGAATTGGCCTGGTCGACCAGTCCGCGGCGGAATGTTCTTTAGCCAGGTGGAGTCCGAGCAACTCGGCGACCACGGTACCGAGCCCGACTCGCGGGAGTCCAGCTAAGCGCGAACCCAGCTCGGTATCGAACAGCTTTGTCGGAACGAGCCCAACTTCTGCGAGGCAAGCGAGGTCTTGTGTGGCCGCGTGCAGAATCCACTCGTCGGTTGCGAGCAGTTCGCCAAGTTCGCTGAGTCCGTCGAAGGCGATGGGGTCGATGAGATGGGTGCCGCCGCCTCGACGGCTGACCTGTATCAAATAGGCCCGAGCGGAATAACGAAAACCGCTTGATCGCTCTGCATCCACACCAAAAGGGCCGGTTCCACGGGAGAGTTCGGCAATCGCTTCGGTCAAGCCGTCGTGGGTGTCAATCACGTGTGGTGTTCGGGCGAGAGTTGCCGGAGGAAGTTCGACCGCGTCGGGCTCTGACGCCGTCTCGGTTTCGGACACTACAGGCCCATCGCGGAGACACCCTCGGGCAGGATTTCAAACCCGGCGAGGTGCAAAACAAAGCGAGCCCAGGCTTCCGCGTGGGGCTTCGCATCGCTCGATGTGGGCGACCATGACGCTCGGACCTCGATTTGGGAGCCTCGCCCCTGGGAGGCCAATTCACCGAATCCAACCGAGACAACCCGAGTTACGGTCGCTGCGGGATGCTCGTAGGACGCTCCGGCCATGGTGAGCGATTCGGTGAGCCACGACCAGGCAACGTGCGCAAGTTCGTCGTGCCCACCCATCAGTGGCTCGATCGGGGATTGGGCGAAAATGATGGCGCGGGTCCGACCTCCCCAACCCGCCGGCTCGCTGGGGTCATCAAGGAAAATGAGACGCCCAGTCCCTCGGTCGTGTTTACCCGGCCCCGCCGTCACATCGGCGGCGAACGCTACCGCGTTGGGCGCCAGACCAGTCGGAGCATCGATGGGGTGAACGTCTAAGCCCTCTGGCCAGTCAATCGCGGAAACAGACTCGACGAGTTCCTCGAAGTAGTGGGGAGTTGACGCATCGGTGCCCATTGCTCAAATCTATTCGAGTGCTTCAGGTCGAGATTAGAGGCGCGCCGTTGCGGCTGCGACGAAGGTAGCGATAGCCCTCGTCGTCATGGGCAACGTTGCGCAAAACACCGCCGAAATCCGCAGCAACGAGTTCTGGAATCCGCTGGCCGAGCTTTGGCGACAGAGTCTGACACCATTCGTCGACCACGCCAGCGTCGACCAATTTTTGGGCGAGGGAGGGGCCGCCCTCGCACACGATCTTTTTGTACCCCAACGCCCTGACGGCTTTGATGATGGCGCCACCAGTGAATTGCTGAAGGACAACACCGTTGGTCGGGCTCGGAGGGTTTCCCGAGCGACCGTGCAAAACAGTAACGCGCCCACGAGCCTTCGCGATGGCGCTGAGCGGGATGTTTCCACTCTTAGAAACGATGACGACATCGCTGTTTCGCGGGATGCAATCAGGCTCGGTGCGAACGGTCTCACCGCCAATCAGGACAACGTCGGCCTCAGCGCGCAGCGCGGCGAGCACATCGCGGTCCGCTCCACCCGTGAGATCACGACTGGAATGGGAACCACCGACTGTATTGCCAAGTGCATCAGTGATCAGGTTCACGCGAACCCACTTATCGCCGAGCGTGTTCCACCATGTCTGTCCTGAGACGGAGTCGCGAGAATCAAACTCGAACACCTCGGGATAGTCATTACTAATCTTCATAGGGACTATTGTCTGACATTGACTGGATTCTGTCGGCTAGGCTCGACAAATCGTGTCGCGAATCCATCTGGTCGAAAGACGTCCCACTCTCACTACGGCCCAAATGCTTAAGCACCTCGTGCCGCCACGCCAATTCGCATCAGCCTCCTTCGAATCATTCGTCCCCGACGTGAACTTCCCTTCTCAGGCCGCCGCTCGTGATACCGCGAATGACTTCGGAAGCGGTGGAGGTGGCGGGCTCTTTCGAAAGTCAAGCCAGCGACCCGGACTGTATCTGGACGGCGGATTCGGAGTAGGAAAAACTCACCTTTTGGCCGCAACCTGGCACCGCGCCACCGGGCGCAAGTATTTCGGCACATTCATCGAATACACGGCGTTGGTCGGAGCGCTCGGCTACGCCGAAGCGGCGAAGTCTCTCGCGGGAGCCTCATTCATCGCGATCGACGAATTCGAACTTGATGACCCGGGCGACACGATGATGATGACCCGCCTACTCGGTGACCTGATGGAAAAGGGGACGAAGGTGATGGCGACGTCCAACACCCCACCGAATGCCCTGGGGGAGGGACGTTTCGCTGCGGCCGACTTTTTACGCGAGATTCACGCGCTGTCCGATCGCTTTGTCACCCTCCGGATTGACGGTGTTGACTATCGTCATCGCGAGAACGAAGGCCGAGCCGATGTCTCCACCGATGCCGAAATCGACAAACTTCCCGCCACGGACACGGTCTCTGATGATTCTTTCACTGCAGTCGTGCGACACCTTGCCACACTTCACCCGAGCAAATACGTTCCTCTGATCGGGGGAGTGTCCCTGGCAATTTGGCGTGATGTGGTTCCGTTTACTGACCAGAACGACGCATTAAGATTCGTCGCGCTCGTCGACCGTCTCTACGACTCGGACATCCCGATCCGCGCAACCGGGGTCGCGGTAGATGACGTTTTTCCCGACGACATGCTGGCTGGTGGCTTTCGCAAAAAGTATCTTCGCGCGCAGTCCCGCCTCGTCGCTCTGACGCACCGCGAGGTATCCGCTTAGCTCTCGGGATCTCCGCGTTGTCGTCGTGTTGTGTCAGAATGTGTTGAGGGCGATTGGCGCAGTTGGTAGCGCGCTTCCTTCACACGGAAGAGGTCATCGGTTCAAGTCCGGTATCGCCCACAGCAATCCAGGCGCGTCCCCGTTGGGTCAGACGCGTGAGCCCACCGGGCTCTCGCGCAAGTCCAGTATCGCCCACAGCAATCCAGGCACAACTCCAGCATCGCCCGTCAACAGACACGCACGCTGGATGGTTTGGAATCACCCGCATGTTTCGATAGAGTCAGGGAGTTATCGAAAGATAATGTGCGGATGTGGCGCAGTGGTAGCGCATAACCTTGCCAAGGTTAGGGTCGCGAGTTCGAATCTCGTCATCCGCTCGAGGTAAACCTCCGGGTCGAAAATACCCACACGGTGGCGTGGCCGAGAGGCGAGGCAGCGGCCTGCAAAGCCGTCCACACGGGTTCAAATCCCGTCGCCACCTCACACAATTGAACACGCAATGGGCGATTGGCGCAGCGGTAGCGCGCTTCCCTGACACGGAAGAGGTCATCGGTTCGATCCCGGTATCGCCCACTCACAAAAACTGAGTATGGAGGGTTGTCGATGTCTAATTCGATAACGCTGACGGAAACTCACACTGGCTTCGAGCTCTTCGCAGAAAAATCCATCGTTGCGATGCGGGTTAACGGAGAACTCCGGGATTTGGCGCATCAGGCCCTCATCGGAGATGTCGTCGAGGGCGTCGACATCTCATCACCCGACGGGCTCGACATTCTGCGCCATTCGACTGCCCACGTATTGGCGCAGGCCGTTCAGCGCATCAACCCCGAAGCAAAACTCGGGATCGGCCCTCCTGTCACGGACGGGTTCTACTACGACTTCGATGTCGCCACGGCGTTCACTCCCGAGGACCTGGTTTCGCTCGAAAAAGAGATGAATCGAATTGTCCAAGAGGGGCAACGATTCATGCGCCGAGTCGTGACCGACGACGAGGCTCGATCCGAGTTGGCGAACGAGCCCTACAAACTCGAATTGATCGGGTTGAAGGGCGGCGCAACCGGCGACGACAACGAGAGTGTCGAGGTCGGTGGTTCTGAATTGACCATCTACGACAATGTCGACCCCAAGTCCGGCGAGACTAAGTGGAAGGACTTGTGTCGAGGTCCTCACCTTCCGAACACGCGAATGATTGGGCAGGGATACAAGCTCATGAGGGCCGCCGCGGCGTACTGGCGAGGCTCGGAGAAGAACCCGTCGCTCCAGAGAATTTATGGAACCGGTTGGCCGTCGAAACAGGAATTGCGCGACTACACCGAACGGCTCGAAGAAGCACACAAACGCGACCATCGTCGTCTCGGCGCGGAACTGGACCTCTTTTCGTTCCCCGAAGAGATCGGCTCTGGACTTCCCGTGTTTCACCCGAAGGGTGGAATCATTCGGCGCGCGATG
>JBIIBI010000090.1:0-4433 GCA_044239485.1 Microbacteriaceae bacterium
AAAGCCTCGGTCATCTGCCACTCCATTCGATAGATTGAAGCCTATGCGAGTCATAGTTGCCGATCACCCACTCATTACCCACAAGCTCACGATGCTGCGTGACAAGACCACGCCGTCGTCGACTTTTCGTACGCTCGCCGACGAACTCATGACGCTTCTCGCGTACGAGGCGACCCGGGACGTCCGCGTGGTCCCTCACCACATCGAGACGCCGGTCGCACCGACCGAAGGCGTGATTCTCGCGGAACCACATCCGCTCATCGTCCCGATCCTGCGAGCCGGACTCGGGATGCTCGACGGACTGTTGCGCTTGATACCCAGCGCGGAAACGGGATTCCTCGGGATGGTTCGCGACGAGACGACCCTGCAGCCCAGCGTCTACGCCGAGCGCCTCCCCGCGAACCTCACCGGTCGCCAGTGCTACGTGCTCGACCCGATGCTTGCAACCGGCGGATCGCTCATCGCCGCGATTGATTTCATGTTCGAGCGTGGCGCGACCGATGTCACCGCCGTCTGCCTGCTCGGATCCCCCGAGGGAGTTGCCGCTGTCGAGAAGGCTGTTGGCGACCATGAGGTCACTCTCGTCCTCGGTGCGCTGGACGAAAAGCTCAACGAGCACGGGTACATCGTGCCCGGACTCGGTGATGCGGGTGACCGTCTCTACGGCGTCGCGGGCTAAACGGTAAAATATCGGGATGCCTGACAACGCCCAGAATCCCGCGCAAATTCGCGGTTTTGCGGTGTACGTCGGGGTTGACGAAGCGAGCGCCCTCGCCGCCGGTACCTCTATTTCGGAAATAGTAGACGCAGTTCGTAACGTGATCACGACGGCGGTTCCTGGAACAGAATCGCACGCCGCGGTCGCCTACGCTCCGGAAAGTCAGCGAGGAAAGAACCTCGACATTGTCCGCTTGGCACTGCGCGAACCGAGCGCCGTCGCCGAACTGCTTCCGCCGAAACCGGTCGCTGCGACGAACGGGGTCATGATCGACCTTTCGCGGAAACGCGTGGTCATTAACGGCGAGGTTGCCCCGCTCACGTATAAAGAGTTCGAACTGCTGCAATTCCTTGTCCTGCGTGAGGCAATTACCGTTGACCGTTCGGACATGATCGACACGCTGTGGGCGGCGAGCGACGTCGATCGACCCAACAGTCGAACAATCGATGTGCACGTCCGACGGCTCCGTTCCAAACTTGAGCCGTTCGAAGACATCGTGCGCACCGTCCGCGGGGTCGGCTACCGATTCGATCGCCACGCAGACGTCACCATCAACTTCGGAACGGGCCGCTCGCCCGACATCTACTAGGCGGCGTGATGAGCACTTCTCTGGTCTGGTTGCGCGACGACTTACGTCTTGCCGACAACCCGGCGCTCAACGCAGCCCTTCGCGCTGGTGACCGAACCGCCGTGATCTACGTGCTCGACGACGAATCCCCCGAAGTTCGCCCGATTGGTGCGGCGTCACGCTGGTGGCTTCACCACTCGCTTCGCCAGCTGCAGCAGGACCTCGAAGCGCTCGGCGGGGTGCTCATTCTGCGGCGGGGTGCCGCCCGAGACGTCGTTCCTGCCGTGGTCGCAGAGATCGGTGCAACGAGCGTCCACTGGAACCGTCGCTACGGGTCGACCCGCGCGATTGACACTGAACTAAAGGTCTCGCTTCCCGATGCGCACAGTTACACCGGCTCGTTGTTACACGACCCGTGGTCGGTTACGACCGGTGCCGGAACGCCGTTCAAGGTGTTCACGCCGTTCTGGAAGTCGATTCTGGCGGGTCCGGAGCCGCGCCAACCGTTGGTCGCACCAGCGTCGATTGCGGGCGTGGAGGCCGCATCCGACTCCCTCGAATCATGGAATCTGCTTCCCGACCGAACGTGGGCGAACGATTTCCCCGACCAGTGGACCCCTGGAGAAGCGGGAGCGCACGAGCGCCTCGAACGGTTCCTCGCCACTGGGCTCGCGCTGTATCACCGGCGAGACGAGCCAGGCATCGAATCCACCAGTGGCCTGAGCCCGCACTTGCGCTTCGGCGAAATCAGTCCGTACCAGGTGTGGCACGCGGTCGAGAGGGTAGTAACCCCAGCCACGAGGGCGAACGCGAGCCGGTTCCTTAGTGAAATCGGGTGGCGAGAGTTTTCGTACCACCAGCTCTTTCACAACACCGACATTCACCGCCGGAACCTTCGCGCCGAGTTTGACGAGTTCCCGTGGGAGAAGCCGAACGCGGCCCACCTCTCGGCCTGGAAAAAGGGAACCACGGGGGTCGAACTGGTCGACGCGGGAATGCGCGAACTCTGGAAGATCGGCACGATGCACAACCGAGTGCGAATGGTCGCGGCGAGTTTCCTCATCAAGAACCTCGGAATCGATTGGCGGATCGGTGAAGCGTGGTTCTGGAACACGCTGGTCGACGCCGACGAAGCGAGCAACCCGGCGTCGTGGCAATGGGTCGCCGGCAGTGGCTACGACGCAGCGCCCTATTTCCGAGTGTTCAACCCCGAGTTGCAAGCCGCAAAGTTCGATCCGGACAGTCTGTATCGCGCGCGGTGGATTGAGGAATACAACACCCCGCTGTACCCCGAGCCGATCGTGAGCCTTTCCGAGACCCGCGCCCGCGCACTCGCTGACTATTCGACTATGCGGGGCGAGCGCCCACCGCAGTGACCGCCTTGGCGGCGACGATGACGGCCGCACGTGCCGCGTCGACAGGCGACAACCCGCGCGCGAGTCCCGCCAACAGTCCGGCGTTGAAGGAATCCCCCGCACCCGTGGGGTCGATGACGTCGATGGGGTCGACAGCAACGCGCACGACCTCTTCGCCCCGCTGACCGACGATGACGCCGTCACGACCACACGTCGTCACGACGAGCGGGAACAGTTCGGTTAGCTTAACGGTGGCCGCTTCGACGTCGTCGAGTCCGGCCAGGATTCGGACCTCGTCCTCGTTGGGTCGCAGGATGTGGGCGCCGTCACAGAGTCGCAGAAATTCGCCAACCCCGAAATCAGAAATGAATCCGGCCGACGCGGGGTCGATGCTGACGTTGACACCGTGTGCCGTGGCGCGGGAAATCAATCGCACGACGGATTCGCGCTTCGGCTCGTCGATGATCGTGTGCCCCGTGAAGTGCAGATATTCCGCGACGGCGATGAGGTCCTGCGGGACCGTATCAAGGTCAAAGATGACGTTCGCACCACGATCCGTCAGCATCGTTCGCTTCTCGCCCTCGACGATGATGACAATCGTGCCCGTCGAGCGTTCCGTGTCGCTCTGCAGGTGTGCCGTGACTCCGAACTTCTCCAATTCGCGCGTGTGCCTGGCGTTATCTGCATCGCCTACCCGACCGAAGAAGCGCACGTCCGCTCCGATGTGTCCGAGCCAGGCGGCGGTGTTCGCCGACGAACCCCCCGGATGCCGTTCGATCAGCGCGGGAGTGTCGGTGTCGGTGCGAATTGCACCCTGGGGACGAACGATGATGTCGTCGATAACGTCACCGACGACGACAATCGTTCCGGCGACCGTCATGCGCGGAGTCGACACCACGCGGTCGCGATGTCGCCTGCAACCCGAATGTTGTTTCGCGCCAGATCCAGATTGACCTCGAGGCTACGCCCGCCCGACGCCTCGACGATGTACCCGAGAAGGAACGGCGTGACGGCCTTGCCGCGCACTCCGGCCTTTTCCGCTGCGAGGAAGGCTTGCGACAGAACGTGGTCGTGCTCGGCGGGATCCCACTGTTGCTCGAGCGGGATCGGGTTCGCGACGACGATGCCTTGGCCGTGTCCCGTGTCGTCGTGGGCCTTCATGATCGCGGCGACTTCGGTTGCATCCGCCGCCGACCAGTCGAGGGTGTACCCGCTGTCCGACAACCAGAACGCGGGGAAGGTGGTGGTGCCGTAGCCGACAACCGGCACCGAGAGTGCTTCGAGTCGCTCGAGTGTCGCGGCGATGTCAAGAACGGACTTCACGCCGGCAGAGACCACGGAAATGTTTGTCACAGCGAGGGTCGAGAGGTCAGCGGATTCATCAAAGGTCTCGTTGGCGCCGCGGTGCACGCCACCGAGCCCACCGGTCGCAAACACGCGAATTCCGGCTTGGGCGGCGATGTGGGCGGTCGCGGCGACGGTCGTTGCGCCGCTGAGTCGCTTTGCCAACAGAATAGGGAGGTCTCGAACGCTCGCCTTGGCGATGTCTTCGTCGGCGATTGTCGCGAGCCCCTCGGCGTCGAGGCCGACCGTCGGGATTCCATCGATTACCGCGATTGTCGCCGGGACGACTCCCTTGTCCCGCAAAATTTGTTCGAACTCGAGGGCCGCCTCGCGATTGCGCGGGCGCGGGAGTCCGTGCGAAATAATCGTCGATTCGAGGGCGACGACGGGCTTGTTGTCCGCAAGCGCGCGGGCGACTTCTGGCGCAATATTCAACGTAGGCACCCTG
>JBIIBI010000091.1:0-4391 GCA_044239485.1 Microbacteriaceae bacterium
GCTTGTTGGTCAAAGAGGAATCATCAATCCAACAATTTTTGATGCCACACTCACGGTGACAAGTGCCGCTGAGGGCCCATACAACGATCATTTTGATGAGAATGGTATCCTTCGATACGCATTCGAGGCAGGTGACCCTCGCGCCGGCTCAAATCGCAAATTGTTAGTTGCGCTTGAGACTCGAACGCCGATCATTCTTTTCGAACGCCCGATTTCAAACCTTTATGTCCCGTTCGTCGGCGCATTCATCACGGGCGCAAACTTTGAGGGCAAATTTGTTGAGATTGCGGCCGATGCGACAATCAAAGCGCAGGTCGCAGCGGGAATGTCGGACATCGAGAAACGGTATGTGACTGCTGAAGTGCGCCGGCGGGTTCATCAACCGTTGTTTCGGGCACGCGTCCTCAACGCCTACGACCGCCGCTGCGCTATTTGCCGACTGAACCACGCCGACCTTCTTGACGCAGCGCATATCATCCCCGACGCCGATGAAGGTGGCACGGCATCAGTTCCCAACGGTCTGTCACTGTGCAAAATCCATCACGCCGCCTATGACCGCAATCTTCTTGGGATTGACCCGGACTATCGAGTGCACATTGATGGCGATTTGCTGGTCGAGATTGACGGACCAATGTTGCAACATGGTTTGAAGGAGATGCATGGAATCACCATCACTACCCCAAAGCCGAAAGCACAGCATCCCGACAAGGACAAACTCGCGGCGCGATTTGAATTGTTTCTTGCTTCTTAGATTCTCGATCCTTCCCGAATAGCGTCACCCCCACCGCATACGCTGAAGACGTGGTCTCGAAGAAAACCTCCCTCGGATGCGGTGGCATCGCGTTCCTGTTCGTCGTGGGCGCGATTGTTGGGCAGTCCTCGCCCGATTCGCCGCCGATCGATTGGGATAACAGCGGCGGCGGTTCCATCAGCGAGTCCGCGGCCCCGACACCCGAACCCACCGAGGCCGAAGCCGCACCCGACATTCCGGCCAAGCCGGGCTCGGCGATGAAGGCTCTCAATCGCTTGAAGGTCCGCGGGATGACGGCGGGGGCGGGTTACGACCGCGACCGCAAGTTCGGCGAGGCGTGGATCGACGTGGACGGCAACGGCTGTGACACTCGGAACGACATCCTCGCCCGCGACTTCTCGAAGGTCACCCGCACCGACGGGTGCGTGGTCTACGCCGGGGTCATCCGCGACAAGTACACGGGCAAGCGGATTCGATTCACGCGAGGGCAGGGCACGTCGCTCGCCGTCCAGGTCGACCACGTCGTCGCCCTTCACAACGCGTGGATGACCGGAGCCCACAAGTTGTCCTACGAGATGCGCGTCGCCCTCGCGAACGACCCCCTCAATCTGCAGGCGGTGGACGGGCCGACCAACAGCCGGAAGAGCGACTCGGACGCGTCGTGGTGGTTGCCGCCGAGGCGTAACTATCAGTGCGCCTATGTGGCCAGGCAGATCTCGGTCAAACGCGCGTATCGCCTGTGGGTGACGCCCGACGAAAAGATTGCTATGCAGGCGGTGCTGACGACCTGCCCGCGCCAGAAGGTGTATTCGACGGACTACCCCGCGCGACTGAAGTCGGGCGACTTGTACGTTTGGTAGGCGTCCCAGCGTTACCCAGAAAGACCGATAGCCTTTCCCTAACTACCCCTGTGAAAGGTTCTTCGTGAAAAAACTTCGTTCCGTGCTTGCGGCAACCACCATTGCTGCGACCACTCTTGTCCTGTCGGGCTGTTACACGGTCGGCGTCCGAGTCGATAGCCCGCAAGGAATCGGAGTTTGTTACGACACTGAAGCCGTCACTCTGAGCGTCACCCAGAACAGCGCGGGCGACCAGGTCAACGTCGTGTACGACGGACCGACGGACGTGACCCTTGTTGCGTATCAAGGCTTGTACAGCGATTCACGCTTTTGGGAGGAATCGCCCACCGAGTCGATGTTGTTCAGCTATCCGATTGACGCATCCTCCGATGTGTTCGCGATCACTGCTCTCGACACCGATACGGCACCGTGGGACGTAACCACTACCGGTGACAACTCCCACATCGAGTTCGACGGAACAATGGACCAATTCATTGACGAATTGGATTACGTAAACGCCGGACAGAGCGTTAACTTCAACGACTTCGATCAAATCTTGCCGATTACTGTTGCCGTCGTGTGCGATACCACGATGGAATCGACCATCTTGGAAACTCCGGACGTCGACGCCGACGACATCCTCGAAGAGTTTGAGGTCGCAATTGCCCAACCGATGTTCCCCAACTTCATGTATGCCGATGCTCCGGTCATTACGCGTCAAACCGCGATTGAATATGGAATCAGCGGCAAAATGAAGCTACCCGCCGAGCTGGCGGATGCTTTTTCTGGAGGCGCTTCGTCATACGGGGCGGAACTAGAGGTCAATTACCTCGGTGACATCGACCCGTTTGCACCAGCGACCGAAGAGCAACCATTCAGCCTCACTGGAGCGACGTTGGGTGACGTGTGGTACCTGACTCTGATTTCCACGTACCTCTCGTCGGGATCTGAAGGCTTTGTTTTCACCGATGACATCTCGCTGACCGAGCCGATCGACTTCGAGTTCACCGCACAGGACTCCGAGCCCCAGGAGGGCTACTACATGTTCTCCGTCATTGTGGGAGACGACATCGAAACCCCCGAGAACTACAAGGTGTCCACCTCGGTCTTCTACTATTCGGGCGAGCGCGGAATGACATTCAGCACGATTGACGCTCCGATTACCCTCGAGAAGCTCGCCGCGACCGGCGGCGACCCCAACGCAATCATCTGGGCGGTGCTCGGTGGACTTGTCGTTCTCGCGGCGGTCTTCCTTCGACCCAAGCGCCGCAAGGCTCAGGCCGATTCGACCAACGTTCCGTCCGACCTGAAGGAATAGGTCACCTCGACGAATTCGCCGGCTAGAGCACGCGGCAACCACAGGCGCGCGTCCGCCCACATTCGGTCGAACGGGATTCGGTCGACGGGAAACCAGCGCGGGGCGAGCTCGGCGGTCGCCGTCGGCGTCCCCGTCCAGACGCGCGTGACGAAGCCGAACGACCGCTGGCTCCAGTCCGTTCTGTCGACGAACGGGTAGGTGATTCGACTGATGGGGTGCAGGTCGGCGGGGTCCACCGTGACCCCGAGTTCCTCGGAGACCTCGCGGACGGCGGCTGTGCGGGGGTCCTCCCCCGGTTCGAGTTTTCCGCCGGCCCCGACCAACTTTCCGACGCCCAAGCCCGTGAGTTTCTCACCCAGAAGGACTTCGGTGCGACGCCCGAGCCACGTGCGGCGTTCCCGCAACAGATAGACCACACAGACGTCGTACACGGTCCAACACTATGGGGGCGCGAACACGATACGTTAGAGGAATTGCCCGTTACCTTCGACGATTGCTGGGACCCCACTGATGACAAACCCCGCCGAGCCCGGTCGCGCCCGTCCCACTGGGCTCGCCACGTTCCTCCGTCGCGGTTTCGGGGTGCTCAACCTTGTCGCCGCGTTTGCCGTTGCGATCGCGCTCGCGGTCAACATCGCGGACCGTTTGATTCAGGGGATCTTCGACCCGACACACTATTTCCACTACTTCACGATTCAGACGAGCATCATCAACATTGTCGTGTTGTTGATGGGCGGGATGTTCGCGCTGATGCGTACCAACGACCCCCGCTGGTATTCCATCGTCCGCGCGTGCACGGTGTCGTATGCGATCGTCGTCGGTGTCATTTACAACGTCCTGCTCGCCGGTTTCCCGACCGTGGACGGCTACGAAGCGTCGTTCTCATTCCCCGGCGACATCCAACACATCTGGGGCCCTATCTTCATCGCCGTCGAATGGTTGTTGATGCCGGGTCGCACGCGTCTGCGCTGGGGAACGCTCTGGATTTCCGCTCTGTTCCCGCTTGCATGGGTCGCCGGGTCGATGATTCGCGGGCTTGCGGGCGACGGCTGGTTCCCCTACTTCTTCCTCAACGTCACCGACATGGGCGTCGGCGGAGTCGCGATATACATCGCCGCTATCGCTGCATTCGTCCTCGGAAACTGCGCTCTCGCGGTCGCAATCGGGCGAGTCCACTCACGAGTGTTCGTGTCCTCCGGATTGGACCGCGCCGGGATCTGAGTTTCGTGTCGGAGGTCCCTTTTAGCCTGAGTGATGTTCACCTTGGCCGGAAGGACCACCTTGACCCTGTTTGACAACCCCGAAGAAATTGCGTGCCCGTCGTGTACGACGCCGAACCCGCTCGAAATCCTCTACGGATTGCCGAGCAACGAGATGCAACTCGCTGAATTCGAGGGCGCCATCGCCCTCGGCGGTTGCATTGTCGGCGACGACAGCCCCGCGTATCGCTGCCGCGACTGCGGCCACGAGTTCGGCGAGGTCT
>JBIIBI010000007.1:0-16673 GCA_044239485.1 Microbacteriaceae bacterium
CTCGACTGAAGTGCGTCGGATACCGAGACACCGAGAGCGATTTCGGCCACAATGATTCTGCACTCGGCCGCCAATTCGCCGACCCCACTCGTTGCAATTCGTTCGAGCGCAGTGGGCACCGACATTCCGGCAGAGACACAAAGTCCAATCAGGTCCAGTGCGCCGGGTAATTCCTCGGACACCGCGCCGCGACGACGACGCCGATTGACCACGTCGTTGATGACGGTCGCAGGAAGTCGGAACACGAGTAAGAGCGAGCGCAGTGCGCCGTTCCGATCGTCGGGCGGGTTTCCTGGGATCGCGACGTCTCGAATGTGTGGAGCGAGCCGAATCGCGACCCGTGATGCCGTCGACCCCGACAGCACCACGAACAGCCCGAGACCCAGCAGGGACCCCAGCGCTATCTCAATCATTGAGCGCTCCGATCAGCCAGCGGGCGGGTTCACGCAGTGTTCCCAGCGCGCGCATGACAACATACGCAACCACGGTGGCACCCGCGGATGCGACAATCAGAAGTGTTCCCGCCAGGGTGGAATAGGCCTCTCTGTTTTCGGGTCTGCTTGCCAACAGCGCCAGCACAATCCATGGCGAAACGACTCCGAGAGTTGCCGCGTGCCGAACCCACGATTGTCGAGATTGCGCCTCGCGCCTCATGCCGGATTCCCTGCGAACTGATCGACCGAGCTCTGTTAACACCGCCGGAAGTTCCGTACCCCCGAATTCGCGGGCGACGACAATCGCTTCGACCACACGATCGGCGATCGGGTCGGCGAGCACCCGTTGCAATCGACGCAACGCGGTGTCGACATCGCTGCCACGCCGCAGGGTGACCTCGAGTTCGGTCCAGGCAACCCGCCATTCTTTAGGAACCATCGCGGATGCCGCGATCATCGCGTCGGTCAGGGTCGAACCGGAACGAAGCGCGACCCGAATCGAATCGATGACGTCGGGCCACAGCGCCCGCGCGCGCTGCCGGCGACGATCCCGCGCGCTCGCCAACGCGACTATTGGTACACCGCACCCCACGACGAAACCGAGCGGAGCGACACTGGGAAGCGGAATCACGGTCGCGGTCAGCGCTCCGGCAATAACCGCGACCGTGGTCATCACGGCGCCGATTACTGCCAGGGGGACTCCGGCGAGCCCCGCTTCGTCGAACCAGATGCGAACCGAACGGGGGCGCCGCACACCCCGTGGAAGAACCAACAGGGCGATTCCGATCCCCAACAGGACCCCGCAGACGATTATCGCCGGGCCCACAGTGATTCCAGTGTGAGTGTTCCCGAATCGCCCGCCGCGACCGGCCGAGCGATGTCCACCACGCGCCGCTGGCCGTCCCTGTCCATGCGGCAGTGAACCACGAGATCGATCGTCGCGAGAATCGTCGATGTGACGAATCCTTCCGACACCCCTCCCGCAAGTTGGCACAGGGTCACCAGTTTGCGAATTGCATCGGCGGCCGAGTTCGCGTGAATGGTGCACAGCCCCGGAATCCCCGAATTGAGGGCGACGAGCAGGTCGAGAGATTCGTCACCACGAACCTCGCCGACGACGAGCCGCGTCGGTCGCATTCGAAGCGCCTCCTTGACAAGTCGTCGCAGCGTGATTTCACCAACCCCGTCGAGGCTTGCTCCGCGACATTGCATGCCGACGGTATCCGGATGACGTGTTGCGATTTCGAATGTTTCTTCCACCGTGACGATTCGTTCCGCCTCGTCCAGTTCGGACATCAGTGCGCACACCATCGTGGTCTTGCCCGCCTGAGTTGCGCCTGACACCAGCACGGTTTGCCCCTCGAGCATCGCCGTCCGAAGAATGCGTTTCGCTTCTGGGACAATCGCGCCATGCGCGACCAGGTCGTCGAGCGATCGAACCGACGTCGAGAACTTTCGGATGTTCAGACTCCAGTGTTCCTTGGTGATCGGCGGAATGACAACGTGCAAACGCGAACCGTCCGGCAAAGACGCATCGACGAAGGGTTGGGAAACATCGACTCGGCGACCGCTGCGACGCAACATCCGTTCGACAAGAGTCCGCACGTCTTCGGGCGACAGGTCCGCGGGTATTCGTTCGTGGCGCCCCGAGCGGGCAACAAACACCGCGGTCGAATCATTGATCCATATTTCTTCGACGGTTGGATCATCGAGGTGGGATTGCAGAATTCCGAATCCCGTGACGCGGTGCGCGACATCGGATTCGTGAAACTCATTAGACATCGCTTCGCCCAGAGCGCGTTCATTGGCGCGTTGGACCTCTGACGCGATCGCCCGCCCAATGTCATCACCCGACATCACCGCGCGCCGAACCCGGCCAACAATCGAATCGGTAGAGGTCATCTCCCTATCGTGGCGCTCACCGTTGCAGCGCTAAGGGCGTTCTCCACAGATTCAGACGTGACGAATGGAGGCGCTCTTCGTGGCGCGATGTTCCTCGATGCCGTCGGGATTCGAACCCTAGAATGGAAAACAACGCGGGTGTGGTGAAATTGGTAGACACGCAGGATTTAGGATCCTGTGCTTCGGCGTGTGGGTTCGAGTCCCTCCACCCGCACAATCGAGAGGAACTGAATGACAAGCGCCCTTGGCCTGTTTGACCCCGCCGCACTCATCGAAAGCGCGGGGAACTGGGGGCTTCTCATCGTCGCCGCGATCGTGTTCATCGAAACGGGGCTCCTCATCGGGTTCATGCTCCCCGGTGACACGCTGTTGCTCATCACCGGAGTTTTGACCTTCACGGGGATGATTCCGCAACCGATCTGGCTAGTCTCTGCGGTCATTTTCGTCGCCTCGATTCTCGGTAACCAATTGGGTTACCAAATCGGACTCATTGGCGGACCAGCGGTGTTCACGCGCCAAGAAGGCGGACTGTTGTCGCACAAAAGCGTCGAACGCACCGAACAGTTCTTCCAGCGTTGGGGACCGTTGTCCTTAACTCTCGGGCAGTACGTTCCGATTGTTCGAACCCTTCTGCCGGTCGCCGCGGGAATCGGCAAAATGAACCGCCTCACCTTTTCGCTGTACAACGCTCTCGGTTCGTTCTTGTGGGCAGGGCTACTCCCCATTGCGGGGTGGGGCGTCGCGCACATTCCCGGGGTCGCCGAACTCGTGATCGAATACATCGACCTCGTTCTCCTCGGTGTGGTCGGCGTGAGCGTGCTCTCAATCGGCGTCCACTGGTGGCGCGAACGACGCGAGATTCGCGACGAGGAAAAGTCCTAAATCACACTCCGAGAATCAGGGCGACGAGACCGCTGTTGATGATAATCACAAGAGCGGTCGCAACGCCCGCGAGGCCACGGACGACTCCGTGTGAGCGATATTCGCCCATGATTTTTGTGTCGCCCGTCACGATGATGAGGGGAATCAGAGCGAATGGGATTCCCCAACTGAGGATGACCTGGGAATAAATCAGCGCCGTGGTCGGCTCGACGCCGATTATCAGAATGATGATCGCGGGAACCACCGTGATGCCGCGCCGAACCATCGGGCGAATCCGGCGGCGGATCAGACCGTGCATGATTTCCGCGCCGGCATAAGCGCCAACCGCGGTCGATGCGAGAGATGACGCGAGCAGAGCCACGGCGAAAAAGGTCGCCATGAGCGTGCCGGAAGCCGCCGCGATTGCGACGAACGCGCCGTCCAGGGTGTCCGTGCCCGGCTCGCCATAGAGAACCACCGCGCCGATCACGAGAAGTGCGATATTCACTGCACCGGCGAGAAGCAGCGCGAGCGTCACATCCACTCGGGTTGCGACCCGAAGTCGACGAATCGGAACCGTCGACGATTGGCTGATTCGATCACGCGAAAACCCGGAGTGTGCATAAATTGCGTGCGGCATGACGGTCGCACCAAGAATCGCGGCCGCGAGGAGCAGTGATTCGGAGCCCTCGAGTCGAGGGACGAGACCCGACGCGAACGCCGTTGCGTCGATCGGTTGACCCCAGAGAATGGCTCCGAATCCGACAGCAATGATGAGCAAAAAGAACACGATGAGCCGCTCGAACGGCTTTGCGCCCCACCGTCCGTGAACACCGAGAAATGCGAGCGACACCACTCCGACGATGAGTCCGCCCAACCACAGGGGAATCCCCCACAACAGATTGAGAGCGATTGCGCCGCCGATGACTTCGGCGACGTCGGTCGCCATGGCAATCAGTTCACCTTGCGCCCAGTAGCCGAGCCTCCAGCCGCGCGATGTGATGCGAGTGCCCAAAACCTCGGGAAGGCTCTTGCCGGTAACAATTCCCAAGCTCGCTGAGAGGTACTGCACCAGCCACGCGATGAGATTGCCCGCCACAACCACCCAGACAAGTAGGAAACCCAGCTGGGCCCCGGCCGTAATGTTTGCCGCGACGTTTCCGGGATCGAGGTACGCGACGCCCGCAACAAACGCGGGTCCCAAGAGGGACACGATCGCGGCGCGGCTCGACACGGTGTGCTCGCTAAATCGTCGACTGGAAATATCTATTGAGCGCAGGTGCAATGAGTCCCAATGCCCGACCTCGGTGACTCAGTGCCGCCTTTTCCAGAGACGACATTTCGGCGGCGGTTCCGGTCATTCCGGTCGGCGCAAAAATCGGGTCGTATCCGAATCCGTTCGTCCCCTTCGCCGCTGCGCGAAGCACACCGGGCCACTCCGCTCGAACAACGCGCTCCCCGTCTTTCCAGACGAAAGCGACGGCACAGACAAACCGTGCAGATCGGTCCTTGACGCCCTTCATTTTCTCGAGAAGAAGCGCGACGTTGGCCGCATCGGTACCCTCCTCGGAAAAACGCGACGAGAGAATCCCCGGAGCGCCATCGAGCGCATCAACGCAAATCCCCGAATCGTCAGCCAGCGACGGCCGACCGGAATGGCGGAATGCCGCACGCGCCTTGATTAGCGCGTTTTCTTCAAAGGTCGCGCCGTCCTCCACCGGCGCCTTTCCGTCCGTCTGGACGAGTTCAATTTCCGGGCCGAGTAGCGCCTTCATCGTTACAGCAATCTCGGCGAGTTTGTGCGAGTTGTGGGTGGCAACGACGACGGTTCTCACGAGTTCGACACCGCCACTGTGGCCGCCTGGATTTCGGTCAAGCGTGCCGTTCCGTTGATCGCCAACGTCAAGAGCGCGTCCAGTTCGGACTTGTCGAACGGTGCACCTTCGGCTGTCCCCTGAACTTCAACGAACAATCCTCGGCCCGTCGCCACCACGTTCATGTCCGTTTCGGCGCGGACGTCCTCGGTGTACTGCAAATCAAGCATCGGGGTTCCGTCGATGATTCCGACACTGATTGCGGCAACCGAGTCAATTAGCGCGGTGGCGTTCTTGCCGATAAATCCCTTCGCGCGACCCCACTCGATCGCATCGTGCAGGGCGATGTAGGCGCCGGTTACGGCCGCGGTGCGCGTGCCCCCGTCCGCCTGGAGCACGTCACAATCGATAACGATGGTGTTTTCGCCGAGCGCCTTCATGTCCACGACAGCGCGGAGGCTTCGACCGATCAGTCGCGAAATCTCGTGAGTGCGTCCGCCGATTCGGCCCTTGACGCTCTCACGGTCATTGCGCTCGTTGGTGG
This sequence comes from Microbacteriaceae bacterium, assembly GCA_044239485.1. Lineage (GTDB taxonomy): Bacteria > Actinomycetota > Actinomycetes > Actinomycetales > Microbacteriaceae > MWH-TA3. Next base: position 5,556 of record JBIIBI010000007.1, read on the forward strand.
AGCGGGGCAACATCGCGTACTCCGCGGTCACCCAGCCCTTGCCTTTACCGGCCATCCAGCGGGGAACACCATTCGTGAACGAAGCCGTGCAGAGGACCTTGGTGTTTCCGAACGAGATGAGCGCACTCCCTTCGGCCTGCGCTGACCACCCGCGTTCGATTGTCACGGGTCGAAGTTCGTCGTTCGTGCGTCCGTCTATGCGAGTCATGAGTCAGTGTTCTCCAGTTCGATTCGTGAGGGAAGAGTAATTGCGCCGGTCGGGAAGGCTTCCACCCGATCGATCTCGAGACCGAGGAATCGGTGTGCCAGCTCGCGGAATCGTTCCCGGTCGCCTCCCGTCGTCTCAAACGAGTGAACCGACGGGGTGGCAGAGGTTCGCAGAAGGTCGTGAGTGAGAAGGGTTTGGTACACCTCGTAGGCCGTCGCGTCGTCGCTCGAGACAAGCGAGACGTCGGGCCCCATGACGTATTGAATCGCCGCCGAGATCAGCGGATAGTGGGTGCATCCGAGGACGAGCGTGTCGACCTTGGCGGCCTTGAGGGGCGCAAGGTACTCATTGGCGACAGCAAACAGTTCATCGCCGCTCGTTACTCCCGCCTCGACAAACTCGACGAATCGCGGACACGCGACAGCGGTGACCTCGATTCCGGGGTCGGCAACGAACGAGTCCTGGTAGGCACCCGATTTGATAGTGCCCTCGGTGCCGATGACGCCAATGCGTTTGGATCGAGTTCGTGTCACCGCCGTTCGAACAGCGGGCTGAATGACCTCAATCACGGGAATCCCGAGACGGTCGGTGTATCGCTCTTTCGCATCGCGGAACATCGCGGCGGACGCGGTGTTGCAGGCGATGACCAGCAGTTTCACACCCTGATCAGCCAGTTCGTCGAGAAGGCTCAGCGCGTGTTCACGAACCTCGGCGATGGGGAGCGGCCCGTAGGGTCCGTGCGCGGTATCACCGATGTATCGAATGGATTCGTTCGGCAATTGGTCGATGACCGCTCGCGCAACGGTCAAACCACCGACACCACTGTCGACGATTCCGATACTCGCATCCCGATTCATCTTTTTAGCCTACTAACGTCAGCTAAAGACCGTCGGGATAGCCGGGTCGCCTGGCGACAATCGACGGCCCGCCTCCGGAAGTTCCGCCAAGGCGATGGCGTGGTGTTCGCGCGCGCGACTGACGCCCGTGGCGCCGCGGTATTCGTCTCGAATCGCACCGTTCGAGATGAACGAGTGAATAAGCGACCGACCCGGATCGGCCCCCGAATCTTTCGGCCCGAGGTCAACGATTTCTTCCATCGCAATTCCGTCGACGATTCGACGATGCGCGACCTTGCGTCCGGCGGGGTTCTGCTTCTCGGGTGATTTCTTTGAGACGGCAACCCAGTCGCCCGCGCTGTTTTTGTGTTCGACCAGTTTGTAGACCATTCCGGCGGCCGGCGCTCCGGAACCCGTGACGACCGCCGTGCCGACTCCGAACACGTCAACCGGGGCGCTTCGCAGTGACGCGATGGTGTTCTCGTTCAAATCATTGGTCACAACGATTTTTGTCCCGGTTGCACCAAGAGCGTCAAGTTGTGCGCGAACGCTGCGAACCAACGACGGTAAATCGCCGGAATCGATGCGGACAGCACCCAATTCAGGGCCGGCAACTCGAATCGCCGTTTCGACGGCTCTGGGAATATCGAACGTGTCAATCAGCAACGTGGTGTCGGTACCGAACGCTTCGACCTGCGCGCGAAACGCTTCCTCCTCCGTGTCGTGCAGCAACGTGAAGGAGTGCGCCGACGTTCCGCGGGTGGGAATACCCCACGTGCGACCTGCTTCGAGGTTCGATGTCGCCGAGAAACCAGCAATGAACGCGGCGCGGGCAGCAGCGACACCACTGCCCTCCGACGTTCGGCGCGAACCCATCTCGATCAGAGGTTTACCGTCGGCCGCCGTCACCATTCGCGACGCTGCCGTGGCAACGGCGCTGTCGTAATTGAGAATGGACAGCACGATGGTTTCCAAAATCACCGCTTCGGCAAACGTGCCTTCGACTTCAAGCACAGGGGATCCCGGGAAAAACAGTTCGCCTTCGTGATAACCCCGGATATCCCCCGAGAAACGATAGGTAGACAAATAGTCAAGGGCCTCGGCCGACACGACCTTTTCCGACGTGAGCCAGGCCAATATGTCGTCGTCGAACCGAAATGACTCAACGGCGTCAAGCAAACGTCCTACTCCCGCGAACACGCCATAACGGCGGCCGGCGTGAAGTCGGCGCGAAAACACCTCGAACACGCACCGACGTTCTGCACGACCCTCGCGCAGGGCGGCGTCAATCATGGTCAGTTCGTATCGGTCGGTAAACAGCGCGGTCGATTCCGCCATAACGGCTACTCGTCTCGCAATCGCTCGTAGATCTCTTTGCAGGTCGGACAAATCGGAAAACGATCCGGATTAGAGTTCGGAAGCCACTTCTTGCCGCACAGTGCGCGAACGGGTTTTCCCGTCACCGCGGACTCGACGATTTTGTCCTTCTGCACATAGTGCGAGAACTTGTCGTGGTCACCGTCGTCCGTGATGTCGTTCTCGAGGAGTTCCTCGAGTTCGCGGTCAAGCACGTCAGACGAGCCGGGGGAATCGCTCTCGGAGGTCATGCGAATAGTGTACGCGCGACCACTACTCGAGTGAACCCACCGTGACCGAACCCTCACGCGACACCCCGCCGCGCACAAAGGTGAATGTCGCGACATCCCCCGGGCGAAGTGAGCGGACCTGCGCGGTAATGTCCACCTCGTCACGGATTGGGACGCCGTTGAACGTCGTGACAACGTCACCTTCGCGCATCCCGGCTGCCTCGGCCGGTGAGCCGGGATCGACGCCGCGGATGGTGGCCCCAATCACTCCGCTCGAGGTGGCCACGGCGCTCACCATCGCACCGATTCGACCGTGTTCAGCCGAACCGAACTCGATCAGATCCGAGGCGACTCGTTTCGCCAGTGACGCAGGGAGTGCGAATCCAACTCCGATCGAACCCGACGACGATCCACTGCTCGCGATCGCGACGTTGATTCCGACGAGCTCGCCCCGAGTATTGAGAAGCGCGCCTCCGGAATTGCCGGGGTTGATCGACGCATCGGTTTGGATGACAGGCAAGGAAAGGTCTTGCGCGAGGGCGGACTGCTCGCTCCCCGGAAGGTCGAAGTTGAATCCGTTGCCATTGTTCGAAATGGTGATCGATCGGTTGAGCGCCGAGACGACACCGTCCGTGACCGTGTTCTGAAGTCCGAGGGGCGCACCGATTGCGATAACCTCGCTGCCCACGGTGATCGAATCGGCGTCGCCGAAAACGACGGGAACGAGCCCGGTTGCGTCGATCTTGATGACCGCGATGTCGAGAATCGGGTCGGTACCGACAATGGTTGCCGGGAACAATCGGCCATCGCTCAGTGTCACACGAATCGACGGCTTGTCTTCCGCGCCTCCGAGTGTGACCACGTGGCTATTGGTGATGATGTAACCGTTCTCGGAATAGATGACGCCGGAACCCGATCCTGCGGCAGACTCACCCGACGCTTCAATGGTCACAACGGACGGCAACGCTTTCGCGGCAACGGCCGTAGCAAGCCCGGTAGGCGACGACCCGTTGATGGTGACAACCTGAGGTTGCACCACCGTTCGATACGTAGCTCCAGTCAGGCCGGTGATGGCAACACCCGCACCGCCTCCGATCAATCCGGCAATGACCGCAATTCCAGCGGCGGTTTTGACCGGCATGTCCCCCACAAGGAATGGTCGACGCGGTTCGCGAATCGACTCCTGCTCGGGGATGGGCGGTGCCTCGACGACGGCAGGTTTGCGAACGCGCGGTGCGCGGGGCTTGGGAGTGGGGACGTTCTCGTTTTCCATACTCTCAAGAATGGACGATTTTCCTAAGAATTTCCCAAAGTTACCTGTGTGTTTCCTTCATTCACCCCGCGGGGCATCCGAACGCCCCGCGCTCACACGGTCGGTCAACGAGCACCGTGTCGGCAGTGAAAACCCTCAGAATGAGGTCGTTCGCCCGAGCCATCACCAATCCCGAGAGAGGTCGCCAATCCTGAGAGCCGAATCGAAACTCCGCCGAATACCAAACGGAGAGTCGAACTCGAACTTTCCCCGCTTCGTCATAGGTGTGACTCGTCGGTGTTCTGGTCCACGGTGACTGTCCGAGTTGACGCCAGGTTGCACCCCGGCGATCGCTCGTCTGCCGAGATCCGTCCCCAAAGTAGCGCCGAAACAGGACTGGAGAGAATCGGACGTCAGCGGGATTGTCGAGCAACCTACCCGAGACGATATGGGCATACGTGGTCGACCAGAAGTTCGTCGGCACGCGTCGTAGCGACCAGCCGCCCGGTTCGACGAACTGTTGCGGGGAGAGCGGTCGAAACGATTCGAGGTCACTGACGGTCGTCGGGCCGACCCCGCCCTTCGGAGGGGACGACCCCACGCACTGCCCGTTGACGACAACCGGGCATTCATCAGGACCATCGGAGTCGGTGCCTCCCGATGAGCCCCCCGACGTCGAATCGCCCCACAGATCCACGCCAGTGTCGGTTGTCCCACCACCAACCGAACACGACCCCGCGGCGATTTGTGCCGCGGTGCACGAGACGGCAACCGCGTGGGGGGCGATCGTGGCCGCTACCGCGGCAGCAATCAGAGCGACGGCGAGACGGCGCACCACGTCGAGTCCTCCCACGGTGAAATCTCGGCGATCACCAGAGCACCATCGCGCGGCATCAAATGCACGGTCACGTGGGTCTGCGACGCGGCACCACCAAGACATGCCGAAACGATGGCGTCAACGACCGTGTGCCGTCCGCGCATCGCGGTGAGTTGCCAGCGGGTCATCGACACAGTGACCGCCTTTCCGCCCAAGGCCTCTAGTGCGGCGAAACCGTTGGTTTCTTCGACAGCCCACTCGGGAGTCGCGAGATCGTTGATTGCCTCAACCGGGGCGTCTCCGGAAACAATCCGATTCGTGACGTCGATGTAGGCATCAAGCGTCGAACCGATGAGTGCCTCGGCATCGGAAACGAGAACAGTGGAGTCCGCGACAATCGGTGGTGGTGCCGACGGAATCGGTTCGGGCGAGGCGCCCGGCGCGCAGCCCGCAAGGACGACAGCGAAGACAACAATGAAGGCAACACGCATTCACTGAGGGTGCCATACCGCCGGGCGGACGGCGCCGTTTATCCCCAGCTAGAGAGGTGCCACCCCGTAGCGCCGGTTCCGCAACGCGGGGTTCGAACGACGAGCGGCCAAAACCGCGTCGGGGTCAAGGGCGACGTCCAACACCATTTCGCCCGTGCTCGCCTCGACGATGACGTCCCCCAACGGGTCGATGACCATCGATTCACCGACTCCGGACGACTCGGCGTGATTCGCCGCGACGACCCAGGCGACGTTCTCGATGGCGCGGGCGCGCAGGAGCGTTTGCCAGTGTTCGGACTTGTGCGGCCCGGGAACCCAATCGGCGGGAACCGCAAGAACGGTTGCCCCCGCATCCACCAGCCTGCGAGACATCTCGGGGAAACGAAGGTCGTAACAGGTTTGAACGCCGATTGCCCAGTCGTTCACGTCGACAATCAACGGAGATTCGGCGGGGTCTCCCGCGGTGATAACCGACGATTCGAGCGCACCGAATGCGTCGTACAAATGGACCTTGTCGTATCGCCCGATCATGCCGTTCGCATTCACCGCGACGACGGTGTTGGTGATGGTGTCGCCGTTCGACACGAGTAGACCGGCGATTACCGTTGCCGAGAGATCCCGTGATTTTTCGACCAGAAAAGAGACGAACGGTCCGTCGATGGGTTCTGCGCCGTCCCGCCAGCGCGCGGTGTCTTTGTGAAACCACGCGGAGTATTCGGGCAAAACAACGAGGTCGACGTTGTCAAGGTAGTCAAACGCGTCACGCAAGACAGCACGATTGTCAGCGGCGTCGTCCGAGGGCGAAAACTGAACCAACCCGACGTTGAGGTTCTCCATGCGTCGAGCCTATCGCCCGGCAATTTGCTAAAACGAAAACGGTCCCGAACGAATTCGGGACCGTTTCACTTGGTTGCGGGGGCAGGATTTGAACCTACGACCTCCGGGTTATGAGCCCGGCGAGCTACCGAACTGCTCCACCCCGCGTCACAAGGGTCGAGTCTATCACGGGGCAATTGCCCCACGAAATCGGGTTAGCGCGAGAGCTCGTACGCCTTCTGCAAAGCGGACTGCAGTTTCTTGTCCGCTTCGGCCGCGGCGACCAGGTCATTCGCCTTGTAGGCCGCTGCGCGGTCGAGAAGCGCTTGGCGTGCTTCTTCGAGTGCGGCTTGAAGTTGCGGCGACACGTTCTCGTTCGGAGTGCCCGGTTCCGTCGGTGTTCCCGGGGTTTCCGGATCGACACCGGCGTTTCCACCGAAGAGCGTGTCGAGCGCGGCAGGAAGCGTGTCTTCGAAAGCGATGGAGTCACCGAACGACACCAGGATCTTTCTCAACAACGGATACGACGTCTCACCCGTCGAACGCACATACACCGGCTGCACATAGAGGAGTCCGCCGCCAACCGGAAGCGTCAAGAGGTTTCCGGGGACAACCTCAGTCTGTCCCTGACGCAGCAGGTTGAGCTGCTGGCTCACGGTCGCATCCGAGTCGAATTGTGCCTGAACCTGACCCGGTCCCGGGATAGTGGTCTGTTTGGGCAGAGTCAACAGCGTCAACTTCCCATAGTCCGGGCCGGCATCGGAGTTCGCCGACAAGTAGCCGTAGAGGACGTTTCGCGAGTTCTCGCCCGTCGCCTGCGGAATGAACGTCGAGTACAACGAGAACGCTGGCTTTTCGGCTCCCGGCATCTGCATCGTCAGATAGTACGGCGGCTGAAGCGTGGGGTTTTCGGGAGTCGACGTCGGATCGTTTGGCGTGACCCACGTGTCTTCAGACGAGTAGAACGTTCCGGGGTCCGTGACGTGATACGAGCCCAAAACCGCGCGCTGGACCTTGAAAAGATCGGACGGGTAGCGGATGTGTGCGAGCAGGTCCGCACTCATCTCGCTCGCAGGCTGAAGTGTTTCGGGGAAAATCCGTGCCCAGGTCGTCAAAACCGGATCCGTCTCGTCCCACGCATAGACGGTTACCGTGCCGTCATAGGCATCAACGGTGGCCTTGACCGAGTTGCGCATGTAATTGGCCGGGCCGCTCGGAACAGTCGACCCCGCGGTGTACGTGTCGAGAATTGCGGACGCAATGTTCACCGACGTCGAATAGGGGTAGTTGTTGCTCGTCGTGTACCCATCGACAATCCAGGTGATTCGTCCGTCCACGACGGCAGGGTACGGGTCGTTGTCAAGAGTCAGATACGGCGCGACCTTGTTGACTCGAACCAACGGGTTGCGGTCATACAAGATTTGCGAGTCATCGGAAATGGCGTCCGACAGCAAAAACTGTTCGGATTGGAAGTGCATCGCGTAAATCAACCGCGTAAAGATGTTGTCCAACTTCGGCCCGCCGTCACCTTCGAAGGTGTACACCGCGTTTCCCGCCTCGGATTCAGAGGACGCCGACGGGTAGTCGAGTTCCAATGGGCCGTCCGCGCCCTTTGCGCCGACGATCGAGTAGGACGGCGAGGACTCACCGAAGTAGATTCGAGGTTCGTAGGTGCCAAGCGCTCCGGACACGGGAATTCCTGACTCGAGGAATGTCGGCTGACCGTCAGCGTTGCGTTCGTTTCCGTAGGCGGCAACGATTCCATAGCCGTGGGTATAGACGATGTGGTCGTTGTACCACGATGTCGACGATTGTCCGCTGAGGTCCAGTTCGCGAAGAGCCAGAACGGTATCCTGCATCGTCCCATCAATCAGGTAACGATCAACGTCGAGGTGCGCGGGGAACTTGTAATACTGACGGAATTGTTCGAGCTGCGCGAATGCGTCCGACACGAGTCCGGGGTCAATAATGCGGATGTGTGCAGTCGTTTCCGCGTCGGCGCGAAGAGCTCCCGGCTCCGCCGTCGTCGTCGCGTCGTAGACAACCTCGTTGACCTTGTCCAACCCGAAGCCCGCGCGCGTGCCGTCAATGTTTCTCTGAATGTACGGGGCTTCCAGGGTTCGCGCGCTGGGGTCGACCTGGAATCGCTGCACGATCCACGGGTAGGCGCCACCGATGACGATGGAGGCGACGATGAGCATCGCGCCACCGAGGATGGGCAAACGCCAGCGTCCGATGAATGCGGTCACGAGGAAGAACACGGCAACGAGAACCGCGATGCCCGCCAGAATCTGGTTCCCGGGGATCGTTGCGGTGGCCTCGGTGAACCCGGCTCCGGCGGTGAGGAAGCCCTCGGAAGGCGACACGAGAGTCACGTATTGGTTGATCCAGAGGTTTGCGGCCTGCACGAGCACATAGAGGGCGCCCAGGATGGCGATCTGGGCGCGGAACGGCTTCGAGATGATGACCTCACGGTTCGCCGAAATGCGGACACCACCGTAGAGGAAACCGGCGGCGGCTCCCGCGAGAAGGGAAACCAGCAGCGCCCCTTCGACCTGACCGACGACGAACTGGTACATCGGAAGGTCGTAGACGTAGAACGAGACATCGAGTCCGAACTGCGGGTCAGTCGTGCCGAACGGTGTCTTGTTCAGCCACTGCGCCACGATGGGCCAATTGCTTGCCGCCGCAACCCCGGCGAACACACCGACAACCAGCGGTCCGAGGTGCATGACGAGTTTGCGAATCGGCTCGATTGCGAGGCGATAGCGCTCAGCACCTTCCGACAGGCGAACGGTCAGTGGACGGGTGCGGTACGCGATGTTCAGGCTCAGCCACAGCGGAACGGACATGAGAACGAACGCCGTTAACCCAACGGTTCCCAGCGCAATCCATTGCGTAAACAAAACGGAGGTGAACCCGGCCTGGTCGTACCAGAGCACATCGACCCACACACCAGCAAAGGTCACGAATGCGGCAACAAGAGCCAGAACCACGCTGATGGTAACAATGAGAGGGGAACGCTGTCGAAGCGAAGCGGGAACGGTCACGGCATGAACTCCTTATGTTGATAAAAGTGTACCCGCCACTGCCGAATCGCTAATCAGCGGAGCAGTGGGGAAGTGCCGACGTGCCCGATTGGGTCGAGATTGCCTTCAGGGCGGCCAGCGAATCATCGAGTGTCGACACGGAAACATCGCGAAGCCCGTCTGGCACGTGCCCAACGAGCGCAGCGCAGTTTTCGGCTGGAACCAGGAGCCAGGTTGCCCCGGAATTGCGAGCGCCATAGGCCTTTTGGACGATTCCTCCGATGGGTCCGACCAAACCGTCTGCCGAGATTTCACCCGTCCCCGCCACGTTTTCTCCGCCGTTGAGCGACCCCGGTGTGATGGTGTCGATGATTCCCAGTGCGAACATCATGCCCGCACTCGAGCCACCGACATCAGAGAGAGAGATATCGACGTCAAACGGGAATCGGTACGTTCCGCCACACAGAATTCCAATCACGGGCGTGATGCCGTCTAGTTCCGAGGCCACGATGCCGACCGTCAACGTCACGACTGCGCCGTCCCGCTCAACGACCAGTTCGATCGAATTGCCGATTCCCGCGGTCTTGATTATGGCCCGAAGGTCAGAGACGTTGTGGATGGGGGTCCCATCGGCTGATTTGACAATGTCACCGGGTTCGACAAGTTTTTCGGCTGGATAGCCGGGTGTCGCTTCGGCCACCACGATCTCGGATTCGAAAGGGATTCCCTGACTCGTGAGAGCGGCCGCAATCGCTTCCTGTTGCGAATTGTCCATCTGGATCTTGGCGGCGTTCGCCGAATCGGTGCGCGTTGTTCCCGCCGGGTATAGCGATTCCATCGGCAACACGGCGTAATCGGGTCGAAGCCAGGCCGCGGCAACCTCGAACCAGCTCGGGTGAGAATCGGGTGAGCCCGTGACGTAGACGGTGAGCATGGAGAGTTCGCCATCGGTCGCATAGGTCTCGGTCCCGGAAACCGAGATCATGGGAGTTTCCTTGCCGTCGGCGTCCTCGGTGGATCCCAGGGTGTTGTAAACCGGACCCGGCGTTTCGATGACGTACGGGGCCGGAACCACGGCGAGGCCAATCGTTCCGACGACACTCAGTGCAAGCAGAGTCATACCCCACGTCGCGCGACTCGGACGCGATCGTCGCGGAGCGGTTTCGGCAGAGGGTTCAGTCACGTAAACCACACTATGTCACGTGGCGAGCAGGTACGGTTGTTGACATGGCTGACGACAGCTCGGACGAGTTCCAAGAGATGCTGCGCAAGTTCCTCGAGAGCGGCGAGCACTTCGACATCACCGAACTTGCAAAAGCGGCCGGGCTTCCCGGTGATGCCGCCACCATCGAAAAGATGTTGATGCAGCTGCACGAAGCGCTGTCCCACGGAAACGAAGGCATCACCGAGCAGATGGTTCGGGACACCGCGACGAAGGTGGCTAATCAACAGGCCGTGTCTGTCAGCCCGGCGACGGTGGCAGCGGCCGAGAACGCTCTCCATTTGGCGTCCTTGTGGTTGGACGAGGCAACCTCAATTTCTCCTCTGACCGTGAGCCCGTCGACCATGACGCGAGGCGAATGGGCGCGGGCCACGATTCCGGTGTGGATTCAAATATCAGAGCCCGTCGCAAAATCAATTTCGACCGCTGGCGAGCGGGCGTTGGGTGACAGCATCCCCGAGGGTGAGTCCGCGACGGCGGCCGGTGCATTTGCCGCGCTACGACGACTCGGTGGCACGCTGTTCTCGTTGCAACTCGGCCAAATCATCGGCCAGTTGTCCGGTGAGGTTCTCTCGGGCGGCGACATCGGCATTCCACTTCTCGACGGCGTCCTCGAACACGAGCTGCGCGCGGTCCTGATTCCGCAAAATGTGTCCGATTTCGCCGACGGCCTCGACATCCCCCTGGACGACGTGCTGCTGTACCTCGCAATCCGCGAGATTGCCCACGCACGGCTGTTCAAGCACTCCAAGTGGCTGAAGTTGGGGCTCGTCGCCAGCATTACCGATTATGCGAACGGAATCTCCATCGACGCCGAACGGATGCGGGATGCGATGAGCGACATAGACCTGTCGGACGCCG
>JBIIBI010000008.1:0-15410 GCA_044239485.1 Microbacteriaceae bacterium
CCTCGCGTTACGCTTCGCCAACATGTTCTACGAACCCATTTGGAACTCAAACTACGTCGACCACGTTCAGATCTCGATGGCCGAAGATGTCGGCGTCGGCGGACGCGCGGGTTACTACGACGGTATCGGTGCAGCGCGTGACGTGATTCAAAACCACCTGTTGCAACTTCTCGCGCTCACGGCGATGGAAGAACCGGTCTCGTTCGACGCGGCCGACCTTCGAGCCGAGAAGGAAAAGGTTCTGTCAGCAATCAAACTACCCGCGGACCTGTCAACCGGAACCGCACGTGGACAGTATTCAAGTGGTTGGCAGGGCGGCGTCGAGGTAAAAGGTTTCCTCGACGAAGAGGGTATGAACCCTGAGTCGGTGACCGAGACGTTCGCCGCGATGCGACTCGACATCGACACGCGACGGTGGAGCGGTGTCCCGTTCTATTTGCGAGCGGGCAAGCGACTCGGTCGTCGGGTCACCGAGATCGCCGTTGTGTTCAAGCGCGCGCCACAGTACTTGTTCGAGGAGAGCCAAGTCACGAGCCTGTCCGAGAACGCTCTCGTCATCCGCGTACAGCCGGATGAGGGTGTCACGATGAAGTTTGGCTCGAAAGTACCCGGTGCCGGAATGCAGGTTCGAGATGTAACGATGGATTTCGGTTACGGACACGCGTTCACCGAAGAAAGCCCAGAGGCCTACGAACGCCTGATTCTCGACATGCTGCTCGGTGATCCCCCGCTATTCCCGCGGCACGAAGAGGTGGAGTTGTCGTGGAAGATTCTCGACCCGATCGAAGAATTCTGGGCGTCGACGGGTAAGCCCGAGCAATACGCCCCCGGCTCGTGGGGCCCGGAGTCGGCTCACGAGCTGATGCGCCGTGACGGTCGCGAATGGAGACGCCCGTGATCATCCCGCTTCCCAACACCACCGTTGCCGACATTCTTCGGGCGCTCCAGAAGGCCCGGGAAGAGGGCGGTGCGGTGGCTCTGGGCCGTGTCTTGACGCTCGTCATCACCACGACCGATGACAAGGTGGAAAAGGTTATTGCGGCGGCCAACGAAGCGTCACGCGAGCATCCGATGCGCATCATTGTGATCAACAACGTGTCGGATGCGAACCAAACCGTGCCTCTCAATGCGGAACTGCGGCTTGGCGGTGATGCCGGCGCGAGTGAGGTGGTTGTTCTCAACGCCTCGGACGAGTTGGTCGGGGACCCTCAAGCGCTCATCAACGGACTCTTGTTGCCCGATGCGCCGATGGTCGCCTGGTGGCCCGATGCCGCTCCTCTGCGGATGTCCGAGACATCGCTGGGGCGCGTCGCCGGTCATCGCATCGCGGACACCATCACAGCCTCTAATCCAGTCGAGTTGCTCCGGATTCTCGCCGAGGCCTACGAACCCGGAGATGTCGACCTCGGGTGGACTCGCATCACACAGTGGAGAGCACTCCTCGCTGCAACCCTCGACACGGGAGTCAACCTCGGAATACGGCGAGCCACGGTAGCCGGGGCGCTCGACAACTCGGCACCGATTCTTCTCGCGGCCTGGTTGCGAAGCGAACTCAAGGTGCCGGTTGAACTTGTCCTCGAGGGAAAAAGTGAACTGGGAAACATTATTCGTGTCGAGATCATGACCGACGCGGGATCCATCGTTTTGGAACGGACCGAACCGGGGTTCGCTCGACTTGCGCAGCCAGGGCAGCCAGATCACGCGATTTCCCTGCCACTGCGCGGACTGGGTGATTGCCTGACGGAGGAACTTCGTCGACTCGACGCCGACATCGTTTTTGGTCGTGTTTTGACCGAGGGAATCCCTTTACTGGTTGCGGAATCGGAACTCATTTGATGAAACGTCGAATCGAGATTCTGCCAAACCGCGCAGCCCTAGAAGATCGCGTCGCGGCGGAATTGGTGACGATTGTGAAATCGGCAGTGGACGCACGCGGACGGGTCGATCTGGTCGTGACGGGTGGCACAGTGGGGATCGGCACGCTCGCCGCTCTCGCTCGATCCTCCCAGGTCTCTGCGCTCGACTGGACTCGGATTCATGTGTGGTGGGGAGATGAACGGTTTGTCCCGGCCGGGCACGCAGACCGAAACGAACAACAGGCACGAGACGCGCTCTTCTCTCACGTCGCCATACCCTCCGAAAACTTGCACACGTTTCCCGCCAACCACGGACAGACGATTGAAGAAGCGCGGGACGAGTTCCTCGCCGAACACGTTGGCGGGCTCCCGGCCTTTGACGTTGTGCTCAGTGGAATCGGACCCGATGGACACACGGCGAGTTTGTTTCCGGGACTCCCCCACGGCGAAGGTCAGGACGTCATTGCGGTGTCGAACTCTCCAAAGCCACCAGCAGAACGCTTGTCGCTGACATTTGATGCGCTAAATCGCGGCCAACACGTCTGGATCATCGCGTCAGGCGAAGACAAGGCCGTTGCCGTCTCGCGAATCGTCGCCGATTTTCCGGAAGCAGAAACTCCAGCTGCCGCTCTTCGCGGGTTAGTCGAAACCGTCTTCTGGATTGATGCGGACGCGGCCTCGGCTATTTCTGACTAGGGCTTACCGGTCGTTCGAAGACGCTCGAGCGCGTCAGACAAAATCGTGTCCGCTTCTTCCAAGGTGCGACGCTCTTTGACGTACGCAAGGTGAGTCTTATAAGGCTCGTTCTTGACCAGTTGCGGCGGCTTGTCCTTGTTGCGACCAGCCGGAAGTCCTGTAGTCGGGGAATCGATTAGTTCGGGAATCTGATCGTCGGGAACGTCAGCCGCATAGTGCTTGACCGTCTCGTTGCCTTCGGCATCCCAATAGGAAACGGCAACGCGCTCGGCGTGGTTTCCATGATCGTGTTCGCCCATCGGCCCGCTACCAACACGGGTGCCGCGGATCGCGCTTCCTCCGGCCATGCCTAAACCAGACCGAACCGAGTGAAGAGTCCGATAGTGACGACCGCGAGGAACCAAATGATAGCGATCATGATCGTCAAACGGTTGAGGTTGCGTTCAGCGACCCCACTCGAACCAAGGTTGGACGTGACACCACCGCCGAACATGTCCGAGAGGCCGCCACCGCGCCCGCGGTGCAAGAGAATGGTCATCGTCAAAAGGATGCTCGTCACTGCAAGAACGACCTGCACGATGATGTAGAGAATTTCCATGATGATCCTAGTTTATGCGATTACATGCCGAGGGAACTGCACAATTTTGGCAAATTCTTCTGCGTCGAGGCTGGCGCCGCCAACTAGTGCACCGTCGATGTCCCTTTCGCGCATGAAGGACGCGATGTTCGTCGACTTGACGCTGCCGCCGTAGAGGATTCGTGTTGACTCCGCTGTGACTGGGGACATGGTTTCAGCGATGACCGCACGGAGCGCGGCACAGACTTCCTGTGCTTGAGTCGGCGTCGCGGCCTGCCCAGAACCAATCGCCCAAACCGGTTCGTACGCAACAACGATCTCTGAGTCTGCTGCGATTTCCGACAGTACCGACCGAAGTTGACCGACGGGCACTGCACTCGCGCCGAACTTCTCGAGGTCTTCGCTGGTTTCACCGACGCACATCACGGGAATCAGACCGTGCTTGAGAGCGGCTTTCGTTTTCGCCAAAACCAGTGAGTCATCTTCGTGGTGGTCCTGACGTCGCTCGGAGTGTCCGATGATGACGTAACGGCAGTTCAGCTTTTTGAGAAACTCACCCGAAATGTCGCCCGTGTGTGCACCGTCATCAAAAGGCGAAAGATCCTGTGCACCGAATGCGAAGCCCAACGAATCGCTTTCGATCAGCGTCTGCACCGAGCGGATGTCCGTGAATGGCGGGAAAAACGAGACTTCGACTTCTGTTGGCGAAAACTTCGCGTCCTTGAGTGTCCATGCGATTTTCTGCACGAAAGCGACCGCCCGCAGGTGGTCGAAGTTCATCTTCCAGTTTCCGGCGATGAGTGGGCGACGGGTTACCATCCGAGTACCTCCAGTCCAGGGAGTGAAGCACCCTCAAGGAATTCGAGGCTGGCACCACCTCCCGTTGAAATGTGTCCAAAAGACTTTTCGTCAAAGCCCAGAGCGCGAACCGCGGCCGCGGAATCACCGCCACCAACAACACTGAGCCCGTCGACCTTTGTCAGAGCCTCGGCGATGGCACGAGTTCCTGCCGCGAAAGCCGGCATTTCGAAGACGCCCATGGGGCCATTCCAAAAGACTGTTTGTGACGACTCGATGAGTGCCGCGAACGTTGTCGCAGACTCGGGACCAATGTCTAGACCGAGCCCAGATACGCCGAACGGTGTGTCTTCGATGGCATCCATCGCGGTGACGGCCAGTTCGGCATCAGCAGCGAATTTGCTCGCGACAACCACGTCCGTCGGCAGAACAATGTCCACACCTAGTTCTTTGGCGCGAGCAAGATGGGTCAGCACGGTGTCCAGACGATCGAGCTCACACAGCGAGGCTCCAACGTTGTGGCCCAAGGCTTTGAGAAAGGTGAATGCCATCCCGCCACCGATGAGCAAGCGGTCTACGCGAGGCAACAGATGTTCTATCACTCCGAGTTTGTCCGAGACCTTTGACCCGCCCAAAACGACGGTGTATGGACGCTGCGTTTCGGTCGTCAGCCGACGCAAAATTTCTGTTTCGGAGGAAACCAGCAGTCCGGCAACGCTGGTCACCATCTTTGCCGCCTCGAATACGGACGCCTGTTTGCGATGAACGACACCGAATCCGTCCGATACGAGGGCCGCGACACCATCGGTCAACAAGGTGGCGAACTCGACACGCTCGGATTCGACTGACGATGTCTCACGCGGATCAAAACGCAGGTTCTCCAGGATCAGAACTTCACCCGGTTTGAGGGACGCCCGCAGTCGTTGAGCTTCAGGACCGACGGTATCGGCCGCAAAATGAACGGGGACGTCAAGTAACTCCGCTAGGCGTTTCGCGACGGGTGCGAGTGAGTATCGCGCCTCTGGAGTGCCATCCGGTCGACCGAGGTGTGACATCACGACCACCGCCGCACCGGCCGCCAGAAGGTGCTGGATAGTCGGCAGCGACGCTCGAATCCGACCGTCGTCAGTAATCACACCGTCCGACAGGGGGACGTTGAAATCACAACGCACAATGACGGTTTCGCCGCCGAGTTCACCCAGCGAGTCCAGTGTGCGAAGAGCCATTAGAGGCGTTCGGCGACGTACTCGGTGAGGTCGGCGAGTCTGTTCGAATATCCCCACTCGTTGTCGTACCACGATGCGATTTTGACGGTGTTACCGATGACCTTGACGAGCCCTGCATCAAAGATGGACGAGTGTGGGTCGGCAACGATGTCGCTCGAGACGATGGGGTCGTCGGTGTAGGCCAGAATCCCCTTGAGGTAGCCCTCCGATGCCTTTTTGTAGGCGGCGAGGATCTCATCAATCGTCACGGATTTCTTCGAGACGAGAGTCAAGTCGGTGATTGAACCGGTGGGGACAGGAACGCGAAGTGCGAAACCGTCGAGTTTGCCCTTCAGTTCAGGCAGAACAAGGCCGATTGCCTTGGCGGCGCCGGTCGACGACGGCACGATGTTGATGGCCGCGGCCCGAGCTCGGCGCAAATCATCGTGCGGACCATCTTGCAGGTTCTGGTCGGCCGTGTAGGCGTGAACCGTTGTCATGAGTCCGTTTTCGATACCGAATTCGTCGTTGAAGACCTTTGCGAGGGGCGCAAGACAATTCGTGGTGCACGAGGCGTTCGAAATGATGTGATCAGTTTCCGGGTTGTACGTTTCGTGGTTCACACCCATCACGAACGTTCCGTGCACATCGGTTCCGGGGGCAGAAATCAGGACCTTTTGGGCACCAGCGTCAATGTGCTTTTGAGCGTCTTTGGCGTTCGTGAAGCGACCCGTTGACTCAATCACGATGTTGACGCCCAAGTCACCCCAGGGCAGTGCACCGGGGTCACGCTCGGCGAGTACCTTGATCTTCTTGCCATTCACGATGACGTGTGAGTCGTCGAACGAAACATCGGCGTTCAAGCGCCCGTTCACCGAGTCGTATTTGAGCAGAGTCGCGAGGGATTTGGTATCCGACAGGTCATTGACCGCAACGATGTCGAGCGCGCTGCCCTGCGCGAGCGCTGCGCGAAGGTAGTTTCGACCGATGCGACCGAAGCCATTGATTCCGATTCTGACGCTCACTGGTTGTCCTGTCGTTGAGTTGCGATTGTGTCGGGGAAAAGAAAAAGTAGTGTGCCGAAACAGGCAACACTACCTACTTATGACAGTAGCAAAACTCCTGCGGAATTGTCACGTGCGGCAGCGAATCGCTGTGCGACGTTGTCCCAATTGACGATGTTCCAGAACGCCGTGACGTAATCGGCTTTCACGTTCTGGTAGTCGAGATAGAACGCGTGTTCCCACATGTCGAGCTGCAGGAGCGGAACGGTTCCCTGGGCGGTGTTTGCTTGCTGATCGAACAGCTGCTGGATGATGAGTCGTGCGCCGACGGGATCCCAGGACAAGATGCCCCAACCACTCCCCTGGATTCCCAGGCTGGCGGCCGAGAAGTGGGCCTTGAACGCGTCGAACGAACCGAAGAATTCGTCAATCGCCGCAGCGAGTTCGCCCGACGGCCGGTCTGCGGCGTTCGGAGCGAGGTTCGTCCAGAAGATCGAGTGGTTGATGTGGCCACCGAGGTGGAACGCCAAATCCTTCTCGAGTTTGTTGATAGCACCGAACGAACTGTTCGCGCGCGCTTCTTCCATCTGCTCCAGTGCGGCGTTCGCGCCCGCAACGTATGCGGCATGGTGCTTGGAGTGGTGCAATTCCATGATTCGCGCGGAGATGTGGGGTTCGAGTGCCGCGTAGTCGTAGGTCAACTCGGGGAGGGAGTAAACGGGCATGGTGTTCCTTTCGTGGGGTTTGGGTCAATCATCTAGATCGGGAATGCCGTCGGATGTCAATGGAATTCCGAGATCAGAAGCCTTTTTGTCGGCCATTGCGAGTAGACGTCGAATCCGTCCCGCGACGGCATCTTTCGTCATCACCGGAGTGGCGTAGTGCCCCAACTCGTCGAGACTTGCTTCACGATTGTCAAGACGCAATCGACCCGCATACGCGAGATGGTCAGGAATCTCGGTGCCGAGGATTTCGAATGCTCGTTCGACTCGGGCGCACGCTGCCACAGCCGCTTGGGCACTCCGGCGCAGATTAGCGTCATCAAAGTTGACGAGGCGGTTGGCGTTCGCCCGGACCTCGCGAGTCGCGCGGGCTACACTCCACTTCTCGAGGCTCGTGGTCGCACCGATGTAGGTCAAAAACGCCGAAATCGCTTCGGCGTCGCGAATAATCACTCGGAATCCGCCACGAACATCTCTGGTTTTTGCCGTGATACCGCAACGACTGCACGCGCCGACCAGAGCCATTGCCGCTTCGTTGGTCGGAGCCACGATTTCAATAGTTTGGCTTCGACCGGGGTCGGAAACGATTCCTCGGGCGAGGAACGCTCCGCGCAACACTCCGACAAGATCTCCGATGGGGGCCGTCGTGAGTTTGTTGGGCAGTCCGCGTACGGGTCGTCGTCGAGTGTCCAGCAGTCCCGTGTTCAAGGCGAGTTGGTCTGCGCCCTCGGTGACTCGAACTCGAACGGTTTCGACCTTTTGGTTCGCGTTGGCCGGAATGACCGTCGCCGTGGACGGCACGCCGAGCAGAACGTGGGCCAAGTGACGGACGCGCTGTGCGCTTGCTGCGTGATCGAGCACGATTTCGACCGCGAGCTTCCCGCCGACGAGGTGCAATCCCCCGCCAAATCGAAGGATCGTTGTCAGTTCGGCGAGACGCGTGGACGGTGGCGCGTCGGGAAGCCCAAGCACCTCGTCCTTCACGGTCGTCGTCAATGACATTCTGTAGAAATCCTTTTCTATTCGCGACCAATGTCGCGGTGTTTGCGCGTAACCGCTACTCCGGGGATCTTCCCGATGCGGCGAGCGAGTTCTTCGGCGATAGCAACACTGCGGTGTTTGCCACCTGTACATCCTATTGCGATGGTGGCATGCCTCTTATTTTCACGGACATAGCCACGAAGCGTTGCACTCAGCATGAGAACCAGACCGTCGAGGTACTGTTCGACGTCTGCCTGCCCGAGGACGAACGCCGACACGTCGGGGTGCAAACCGTTTTCATCGCGCAGGTTTTCGGTCCAGAACGGGTTGGGAAGGAATCGAACGTCGCCCACGATATCGGCGTCCGCGGGAAGCCCGTGCTTGAAGCCGAATGATTCGATGACGACGTTGACTTCTGCGCTGTCGTCCGATCGGAACGTATCGAAAACGAGCGTGGTGGTCTGGTGGGTGTTGAGCCCCGTCGTGTCGACGACGACGTCGGCGTGTCCGCGAAGAGTCTCGAGCCGGGTCCGCTCCGCCCGAATCCCGTCAATCAGCGTGCCGTCGCCTTGCAGTGGGTGCGGTCGACGGACGCTCTCGAACCGCTTGATAAGTTCTGCATCCGTCGCATCAAGAAACAACACCCGCAGATTCGTTACGGTCCTCAGAGTCTCGATGAGCGGAGCTAGTTCCTCGACGCTGTCACCGCCTCGGACATCGACAACGACGGCCAGCCGGTTCATGGTTGAGCCTTCGGCGGTTGCGATGTCAACGAGCGACGGCAAGAGTTGCGACGGTAGGTTATCGATGACCCGCCAGCCACCGTCTTCAAGCGCATTTGCCGCTGTCGAACGACCTGCTCCAGACATACCGGTGACGATGATGATGTGCGCAACGTTGGCGGTCATGGTGTGTCCAGACTACCCGCGAGTGTCGCTCGCGTTCAGGGAATCCAGGATCCGCTGGGCTGTATCGGCGCCAATTCCGGGAACATTGAGCAGCTCGGCCTTCGTTGCCGCGCGAACAGCGGTCGGACTTCCAAAGTGAGCGATGAGGGCTTGCACCCGTTTCGGTCCGATGCCCTCCAACTCGTTGAGTGTGGACGTCAACACTTTTGTGCGCTTCGATTTCTGGTAGCGAAGGGCAAACCGGTGAGCCTCGTCTCGGGCGCGTTGCACCAGGTACAAGGCGTCACTATCACGAGGCAGAATCACGGGGTAGTCGCTGTTGGGGTGCCACAACTCCTCTAGTCGCTTGGCCAGCCCGACCACCGCGACGCCGTCGACACCCGATTCCCGCAACGCGCGCGCCGCTGCATTCACCTGCGGTTGCCCGCCGTCGACCAGAATCAGGGTCGTCGGATAACGCATCGCTGGACGCTCTTCCGCCAATCGCACCAATCGTCGGGATATTAACTGGTACATCGCCTCGGTATCGTCACGAGCAGAGGCGATGCCGTAGTGCCGATAATCGTCTTTCACAGGCAGACCGTCCTCAAACACCACGAGAGAGCCAACGATGTCGGTGCCGCCGAGGTGTGAGATGTCGCAACACTCGAAACGAAGCGGAGCCTCGGGTAAACCGAGGTTGTCGCGCAGATCTTCGAGGGCACGCGATCGGGCAACGAAATCATGCGCGCGGTGCAGTTCATGCTCCCCGAGTGCGAGCATCGCATTCTTGGTGACACTCGTCAGCAGCGTGGCACGGTCGCCTCGTTGGGGAACGGCAATTCGCACTTTGCCCTTGAGCTTGGCGTTGGATCTCCGCAGGGTCATCGATTCCGCAAGCACGTCGGAGGATTGGGGTTCGAACGGCACATCGATTAATGCTGGCGGCGCGTCAAGTTCGTAAACATTTTCGATCGCTTGCTCCAGAATCGCAGCCGGGTCCATTTCGAGTTCGGTGTCAACCGTCCACGAGCGGGTTCCGCGAACTCGTCCCCCGCGCACGTGGAAGATCGCGATGGCAGCCGACAACTCGCTCGACGCGAACCCGATGATGTCGACGTCAAGTTCATCCCGCAACACAACGGCGGAGCGTTCCGCGATAGAACGCAGAGCGGTTCGCTGGTCGCGGAACCGTGCGGCGGATTCGAAATCGTGCCGATTGGATGCGTCCTTCATTTTGGAACCGAGTTCGTCGATGACGGCTGAATCCTGCCGAGTCATGTACCCCACGAGGTTCTGAGCGAGCTCTCGGTGTTCTTCCGTGCTGACGCGCCCGACGCACGGTGCCGCGCACTTGCCGATGTCTCCGAGCAAACAGGGCCGGTCATCTCGTCGAGCCTTGGCGAAGGTCGACTTTTCGCATGACCGAACCGGATACACCGAAAGCAAAAGATCGAGCGTTTCGCGAACGGCCCACGACTTCGTGAACGGACCGAAATAGTTGGTTCCATCCTTGACGCGAGTCCGCGCGAGGAAGGCGCGCGGGTACTCCTCGCCCATCGACACAGCGAGATAGGGGTAACCCTTGTCGTCACGGAACTGGATATTGAACGGGGGTCGGAATTCCTTGATCCAGGTGAATTCGAGGTGCAGCGCCTCAAGTTCGCTACCAACAACCGTCCAATCGACACGGCGGGCGGTCTTGACCATCCGCGCCGTTCGTTCCATCAATCCGGCGGGGTTGTGAAAGTACGTCGACAGTCGGTTGCGAAGCACCTTCGCTTTCCCCACATACAGAATTCGATTGTTCTCGTCGTAAAACCGATACACGCCCGGGTCGGTCGGTATCGACCGCGGCTCAGGGTGCCAGTCGTCGGTCATTTCAGAATTTCCGCCAGGAATGTGCCAGTGTGCGACTCTTTCACCGTGGCGACCTCTTCTGGCGTTCCGGTGGCGACAACGCGCCCGCCACCGTCCCCTCCCTCTGGGCCCAGGTCGATGACGTGGTCTGAGGATCGAATCACGTCAAGATTGTGTTCGATCACGATGACCGTGTTGCCTTTGTCGACGAGCGTGTGAAGAACGGCCAGCAAGCGACGTACGTCCTCAAAGTGGAGTCCCGTCGTCGGCTCGTCCAGAACATAGACAGTTCGCCCAGTTGACCGACGCTGAAGTTCCGTGGACAGTTTCACGCGTTGAGCCTCGCCGCCAGAAAGAGTCGTTGCCGATTGTCCGAGTCGGACATAACCGAGACCAACATCGCACAGTGTCTTCATGAACCGGTGGATTGAGGTGATCGGCTCGAAGAACTTTTCGGCGTCTTCAATCGGCATGTTGAGGACTTCCGAGATGTTTTTCCCTTTGTAACGCACGGTCAGGGTCTCGCGGTTGTAACGCTGACCGTGACACTCCTCACACTCGACGTACACGTCGGGGAGGAAATTCATCTCGATCTTGATCGTGCCGTCGCCCGAGCAGTTTTCGCAACGACCACCCTTCACGTTGAAGGAAAATCGTCCGGGCCCGTAGCCGCGTTCTTTGGCCTCGATTGTCTCGGCGAAGAGCGTACGAATCTTGTCGAAAACACCGGTGTAGGTGGCGGGGTTCGAGCGGGGGGTGCGCCCAATCGGCGCTTGGTCGACGTGAATGACCTTGTCGAGATGATCAAGACCCGATACCGATTTGTGGCGACCGGGGGTCTGCTTCGCGCCGTTGAGACGGTTAGCCATGACCTTGTACAGGATGTCGTTGACGAGAGAGCTCTTCCCAGAACCGGACACGCCCGTGACCGCAACGAACACTCCCAGCGGGAAATCGACGTCAACGTCAACGAGGTTGTTTGCGGTTGCGCCATGCACGGTAACGATGCGATCGGTGGACCATGGGCGGCGTTCGACGCGATCGGAAACCTTTTCGCGACCAGCGAGGAACGCCGCGGTGTGTGACTTCTTCTCTTTGAGCAGGTTCGCTAGTGACCCCGAGTGCACAACTTCTCCGCCGTGTTCGCCCGCGCCCGGTCCGATGTCGACAATCCAGTCGGCGGCGTGAATCGTGTCCTCGTCGTGTTCGACGACAACGAGAGTGTTTCCGATGTCCCGAAGACGAACGAGTGTTTCGATGAGACGACGATTGTCGCGCTGGTGCAACCCGATGGACGGCTCATCGAGCACATAGAGAACTCCGGTGAGTCCAGCACCAATCTGCGTCGCGAGCCGGATTCGTTGCGCTTCACCGCCCGAGAGCGTTCCCGCGGCACGGGACATCGTGAGGTAGCTCAATCCGACGTGCAGGAGGAACTCCAACCGAGCGGTGATCTCGCGCAGCACCGCCGATGCAACCTGAGCGTCACGGTCGGACAGGGTCAGTGTGGTCATGAAATCATGGGCCGCCTGCAGCGAGAGACCGCAGACCTCAGAGATCGACTTATCGTTCACTGTCACCGCGAGGACCGCGGGGGCGAGGCGTTGTCCCTCACATCCAACGCAGGGAACAGTTCGGTGGAACGCACCGAAGCGCTCCTTGGTCCACTCCCCTTCGGTTTCGGAATACTTTCGTTCAACGTAGGTGAGAACACCCTCGAATCCGCGGGACATCGACACCTTGCGCCCGTAACGGTTTCGCCACTTGATCACGACCTCGTGGTTGTTCCCATAGAGAACCGCGTTCTGTACCTCTTCAGTGAGGTCCTTCCAGGGTGTGTCGAGGCTGAAGTCGAGGTCTTGTGCCAGGCCCTCCGCCAATCGCTCGAAGTAGGGGTAGATCAGTTCTTTGCCGCCCGGCTTCCAGGGCAACACAACGCCCTGACGTATCGACAAATCGTGGTCGTCGAGGACGAGCTCGACGTCCGCCATCGACTGCGTTCCAATACCGTGACACGTCACACACGCTCCGAACGGTGCGTTGAACGAAAACGTCCGAGGCTCGATCTCGGTGAGGGTCAGAACGTGCTGGTTGGGGCACGACAGCTTTTCGCTGAAGGTGCGGTCGTCGTTGGTGTCGACGAAGTTCGCAACGAGAACGCCTTGTCCCAGCTTCAATGCGGTTTCAACCGAGTCGTTGAGTCGCGAAAGGTCCCCACCCGCGGTGAGCCGGTCGACAACAACAGAGATGTCGTGCTTCACCTGTTTTTTCAGCAGTGGGGGTTCGGACAACTGGATCACGTCACCATCAACGAGCGCACGCGCATAACCCTGGCCGAGCAGGTCGGCGAAGACCTCGACGAACTCACCCTTTCGCCCCTGAACGATCGGCGCAAGAATTTGGAATCGAGTGTCGGCGGGGAGCTCGGAGAGCTGGTCGGCAATTTGTTGGGCCGACTGACGCTGAATTGCCTCGCCGCACTCGGGGCAGTGCGGTACACCGACTCGCGCCCACAACAGTCGCATGTAATCGTAGATCTCGGTGATCGTTCCTACCGTGGAACGCGGGTTCCGGTTCGTCGACTTTTGGTCGATTGACACCGCAGGCGACAAGCCGTCGATGAAGTCAACATCTGGGCGATCGACCTGGCCGAGGAACTGCCTCGCATAAGAAGACAGCGATTCGATGTATCGGCGTTGTCCCTCGGCGAACAGTGTGTCGAACGCCAGAGATGACTTTCCAGACCCGCTCAAGCCGGTAAAGACCACGAGGGAATCGCGCGGAATCGTCAGATCGACGTTCTTCAGATTGTGCACCCGAGCGCCCTTGATGCTGATGACGTTTTTTCCGGTGATGGGCGTTATAGACACTGGCTAATCCTAGGGTTTGCCAAGTTCGCGAGCCGAGCGAACCTGTTTCTTGAGGTCGTGGATTTCGTCCCGCAGGCGGGCGGCGAGCTCGAACTTGAGTTCTTCCGCCGCGGCAATCATCTGTTCGGTCAACTTGTCGATCACGACTTCGACGTCATCGTCGAGATCAGTGAGCCCTTCCGTGTCATACACCTCGCGGGCCAGCGTCTCGGTAATGTCCGCAATCCGCTTCCGAATCGGAGTTGGGTCAATCCCGTGTTCGAGGTTGTACGCAACCTGCGTTGCGCGACGTCGGTTTGTCTCTCCGATCGCCTGCTTCATCGCATCCGTCTCGCGGTCGGCGTAGAGGTGCACTTCGCCCGATACGTTTCGCGCTGCTCGTCCAATGGTCTGAATGAGCGACGTCGCGCTGCGCAAAAAGCCCTGCTTGTCGGCGTCGAAGACGGCCACGAGTGACACCTCAGGTAGATCCAAGCCCTCGCGCAAGAGATTGATTCCTACGAGCACATCGAATCGACCGGCGCGCAGTTCCGTGAGCAACTCAACTCGGCGCAACGTGTCGACGTCAGAGTGAAGATATTCGAC
Organism: Microbacteriaceae bacterium; assembly: GCA_044239485.1. GTDB lineage: Bacteria > Actinomycetota > Actinomycetes > Actinomycetales > Microbacteriaceae > MWH-TA3. The sequence continues at coordinate 14,042 of JBIIBI010000008.1, forward strand.
CTTGACGCCCATCCCCCGCAGATAATCCGTGAGGTCCTCGGCCATCTTCTTGGTCAGTGTCGTGATGAGAACACGTTCGTCTTTTGCGACTCGCTGACGAATGCTTTCCAGCACATCGTCGACCTGCCCCTTGGTTGGCTTGACCATCACCTGTGGGTCAATCAGCCCCGTCGGCCGGATGATCTGTTCAACGACACTGTCCACGACGCCCATTTCGTATTTGCCCGGCGTGGCGGAAAGGTAGACCTTTTGCCCGACTCTGTCTAAAAACTCGGGCCACTTCAACGGACGATTGTCGAGAGCACTGGGAAGGCGGAAACCGTGCTCGACGAGGGTTCGCTTTCGTGACGCGTCACCCTCGTACATGGCTCCGATTTGCGGGACAGTCACGTGAGACTCGTCGATGATGACAACGAAGTCGTCGGGGAAATAGTCAATCAGCGTGTGCGACGGTTCCCCTGGTTTACGGCCATCCATGTGCATCGAATAGTTCTCGATACCGCTACAGAAGCCGATTTGTTCCATCATTTCGAGGTCGTAGGTGGTTCGCATTCGCAGACGCTGAGCCTCGAGCAACTTGTTTTGTCCTTCGAGAACCGCCAGCCGATCTGCCAGTTCCGCCTTGATGTCGACGATTGCCCGTCGCATCGTCTCGTTGCTCGCCGTGTAGTGCGAGGCCGGGAAAATGCTCACCGAATCCATTGTTTTGATGACCTCGCCGGTTAGCGGGTGCAACTGGTACAACGCCTCGATCTCGTCACCGAACATCTCGATTCGGACGGCCAACTCTTCGTACTGTGGGATTATTTCGAGGGTGTCGCCTCGAACACGAAACTTGCCGCGACTGAAATCGATGTCGTTGCGCTCGTATTGCATCCCGACGAAACGCCGCACAATGTCCTGACGTCCGATCTTTTGTCCGACCTGCAACGCGAGCATGGCGTCGAGGTATTCTTCGGACGAGCCAAGACCGTAGATGCACGACACCGTAGACACAACGATGACATCGCGACGAGACAACAGAGCGTTCGTCGTGGAGTGCCGGAGACGTTCCACCTCCTCGTTAATCGCGGTGTCTTTTTCGATGAACGTGTCCGTCTGCGGGACGTAGGCTTCCGGTTGGTAATAGTCGTAATACGAGACGAAATATTCGACCGCGTTTTCGGGCATCAGCTCTCGGAACTCGGTCGCGAGTTGCGCAGCCAGCGTCTTGTTGTGAACAAGCACCAGCGCTGGACGTTGAATTGCCTCGATGAGCCAGGCCGCAGTGGCCGACTTTCCTGTTCCGGTAGCACCCAACAGGACGATATCGGTCTCGCCCGCGTTGATCCGAGCAGCGAGTTCGGCTATTGCCTTGGGCTGGTCACCG
>JBIIBI010000093.1:0-4240 GCA_044239485.1 Microbacteriaceae bacterium
GTCGATAGATATCTCGCCGCCGGCCACCTGGCCCGTTCCGCGAACCGTGAACGGCAGTGTTCCGCGACCGGCGTCGTCGACTTCGACACCCAACTTTCGGAGGCTGTCAATTGTCGTCGCCATCGGGCGGCGCCGCGCACCGTCGTCGCCATCGAATGTCACCGGTCCGTTCGCCAGGGCAGCGAGCGGAGGAACGAACCGCATCACGGTTCCCGCTAATCCGCAGTCGATCGTGACGCCTCCGACGAAATCCGCGGGGGTCACGAATAACGTGTCCGACCCCGCGTCTAAACTGTCACGACACCCAACACCGAGCTGACCGAGGGCGTCCATCATCAGGGCCGAATCTCGCGATCGAAGTGGGCGGTGAATCACCGAGGGACGATCGGACAGGGCGGCAAGCACCAACTCGCGGTTGGTGAGGCTTTTGCTTCCTGGAATGGGAACAACCGCGCGGAGCGGGGAGGTTGCGCGTGGCGCGACCCAATTTTCGCTCTCTCGGGAATAAACGCGGGACGTCATTGGTTTCGACTCTACGCGAGGAAAAGCCCCACAAGGGCAGGAGAGAAGGAGTACGCCATAGAATCACGAGCAATGGTTACCAACGAAACCCCCGAGGACAACGACATCCTCGCTGGGGAAGAAGCGAACGCCGAGGACATCCTTATTCCCGGTTCCCTCGAGTGGGATCCGTCCGAAATCGAAACGAACTACTTTAACCGCGGTTCGTTCGAAGAGGTGTACAACTCGGTTTACCCGCGCCTTTATCGCCACACCGTGTACGAACTCGACCGCCTCAATCTTGCCAAGCAACAGGTCGAGGAAGTTCTGCAGACGGCGATGGGCAAGGCCTACCAGAACTGGGACAAGTACACCCAGGGAACGTACGCGCTCGGGTGGCTCAAGAAAATCATCACGAACACCGCTTACAACCTGCTTCGCAAGGAAAAGAACGAACCGATTTCGTTTGGCGACATGGGGATCGTCATGGATGTTCCCCAGTATTACGCGCGTAGCGCGGAAAGCGCGGTCATCGAAAGCGCCACGTACGACGAAATTCGTGCGCTGTTCGACGAGGTGCGCGAACCTTTCCGAACCGTCCTCAAACTGGTGCTCCTCGAGGAAATGCCTTACCAGGACGCCGCCGACAAGCTCGGTGTGCCGTTGGGGACGGTGTTGTCGGGCGTTAACCGTGGACGCGGAATCCTCAAGGAACTCGTTCTGCAACACAAGAAAGAAATGGGAATCTAATGGACATGAATCGCGATTGTGGCTGTGAATCCGCCCGACAGCGGATGGACATCCTCATTGACCGTGAATTGACGGAAATTGAATGCGCCGATGTCAGTGAACACTGTGCGTCCTGCGAGAGTTGCCAAGCCGAAATTGTTGTTTTGGAAAAATTGACCGATCGCTTCAGAGCGGCTTGTGCGGAACCCGCCCCGGACAATTTACGAATCTCAATTCTCAATTCGATCAAGAATCAGAACGGAATTGTCGACGCGTAAAACGTCGTCCGCCGCAACTCGTTAGAGTCCGTCGAACGCGCCGTCCATGACGGCGATGTGTTCCTCTGCCGAACGAGCGGACGACCCGGTTGCTGGGGATGCCGACGCTGGGCGCGAGACCACCCGTACCCTGTCGAGACCGAGGCGGCGCATTTCGAGTGCGATGAACGGCCACGCACCCTGGTTCTCGGGTTCGTCCTGCACCCAGACGAGTTCAGCGCCCTCGTGTCGGTCAACAATCGCTCGCAGTTGTTCTTCGGGGAACGGGTAGTACTGTTCCATGCGAACCAGGGCAACCCCCGCCAGTGCACGTTTCTCGCGCTCGGCGAGGAGGTCGTAGTGGATCTTTCCCGAATGAAGAAGGACGCGACGCGTTTGGCCTTCGATGCTCTGGTCATCGAGCACGGGCTCGAACGTGCCGGTGGTGAAATCGTCAACGCTGCTCGTCGCACCGCGAAGGCGCAACATCGCCTTGGGAGTGAACACAATGAGCGGACGTTGAGGCTGGGCGTAGGCCTGGCGCCGCAAGAGGTGGAAATACGACGCCGGTGTCGAGGGGCGCGCAATGGTCATGTTTCCTTCGGCGGCCATCTGCAGGTATCGCTCGATTCGCGCCGATGAGTGGTCCGGGCCCTGGCCCTCGTAGCCGTGGGGGAGCAATAGGACGAGTCCGGAGTTCTGTCCCCACTTTTGTTCGGAGGACGAAATGAATTCGTCGATGACGGTTTGTGCCCCGTTGGCGAAGTCACCAAACTGGGCTTCCCACAGGACGAGCGCGTCGGGGTTCCCGACGGTGTACCCGTATTCGTAGGCCATCGCGGCGTATTCCGAAAGGAGCGAGTCGTAGATGTAGAAGCGACCCTGGTTGTCCGACAGGTTCATGAGCGGCAGCCATTCCTGGCCGTTGACCCGATCGTGGAACACGGCGTGGCGCTGAACGAAAGTGCCGCGACGAGAATCTTGACCGGCGAATCGAACCTTTTTGCCCTCGAGCAATAGCGAACCAAGCGCGAGAAGCTCGCCGAAGCCCCAATCGATGTCGCCGCTGCGGCTCATGTCGATTCGCTTCGCCAGCAATTGCTCGAGCTTGGGGTGCACCGTGAATCCCTCGGGCGGAGCGCCGTGTGCGTCTCCGATTCGGTGGATAACGGACGAATCGACCGCGGTCGATTGGGGGTGCCGTTGAACCTGCGATGCGGTCGGGGTACCGATCGAGATTCCGGCCGACTCATCCTCGTCATCGTGGTTGTCGCTGAAGGACTGCTCTAACAATTCGAGGAACTTCGCCTGAACGCCGTCGTACTCCTCTTGAGTAATATCACCGCGACCGACAAGCGACTCGGCGTACAGGGTACGAACCGAACGTTTTGCTTCGATGAGGTTGTACATCAGAGGCTGTGTCATCGAGGGATCGTCGCCCTCGTTGTGACCCCGTCGGCGATAGCAGACGACGTCGATGACCACATCGTGTTTGAACTTTTGGCGGTAGAGGACTGCGAGCTTGGCGACGCGAACCACGGCTTCGGGGTCGTCACCGTTCACGTGGAAGATGGGAGCCTGAATCGACCGCGCAACGTCGGTTGAATACAGCGACGTCCGGGAGTCTTTCGGCAGTGTCGTGAATCCAACCTGGTTGTTGGCGACGACGTGGATAGTTCCGCCGGTTCGGTATCCGCGGAGTTGGGCCATCTGCATCGTTTCGATAACAACACCCTGACCAGCCATGGCGGCGTCACCGTGGACGAGAATCGGCAGCACAGTGAAGGACGCGATCGGCTTGTGGTCCTGTTTGGCTCGCACGATGCCCTCGAGAACGCCATTGACCGCCTCGAGGTGCGATGGGTTGGCGGCGAGGTAGACCGGAATCTTCTGGCCCGTGGCCGTGGTGAATTCGCCCTTGGTACCGAGGTGGTATTTCACGTCACCGGAACCCTGAACGGTGCTCGTGTCTGTCGTGCCTTCGAACTCACGGAAAATCTGACCGTACGTCTTGCCCGCGATGTTGGCGAGAACGTTGAGGCGACCGCGGTGGGCCATACCGATGTCGACCTCGTCGAGTTCGAAGTCGGCCGCTTCTTGGATGATTTCGTCGAGCAGGGCAATGATGGATTCGCCGCCCTCGAGCGAGAAGCGTTTTTGGCCGACGAACTTGGTCTGCAGGAACGTTTCGAATGCTTCCGCTTGGTTCAATCGGTCGAGGATGCGCAGTTGTTCGTCGTGCGTCGGTTTCTGGTAAGGCTGTTCGAGCATCTCTTGGAACCACGCGCGCTGTTCGGGGTCAGACAGGTGCGTATATTCAACGCCGACCGTCCGGCAGTACGAATCGCGCATAAGGCCGAGAACCTCGCGTAACAGCATGGTGCGACGACCGGCGAGTCCACCGACCACAAACTCACGGTCGAGGTCCCAAAACGTCAGTCCGTGGTTCTCTATTTCAAGGTCGGGGTGTGTTCGCTGTTGGTACTGAAGCGGATCGACGTCGGCCATGCGGTGTCCACGGACGCGATACGCATCGACAAGTTCTTGAACGCGCGCGGTCTTGTTGATTTCATCCGAGACATCGACCTTGATGTCTTGCGACCAACGAATCGGTATGTAGGGGATACGAAGCGCCGCAAAGATGTCTTCATAAAAACCGTCCTGGCCAATCAAGAGACCGTGAACAATCTTGAGGAACTCACCGGACCCCGCACCTTGGATCACGCGGTGGTCATAGGTGGAGGTCAGTGTGA
>JBIIBI010000095.1:0-4226 GCA_044239485.1 Microbacteriaceae bacterium
TGAGTCCAGCCGCTTGAGCCTCTAGTTCCGCAATCGCGGCCTCTACCTGAGCAGCAAAACCTTCGCGCAGGGCAACTTTTGCTGGATTCGTGCGATCGAGGTGTTCAGTTTCCAGGGCTCGAACGTGACGCTCGATCGCTCGAATGCCGTCGTTCATTCGCCGTTCGTCTGCTTTGGCAACGTTGCCAATGAGGTCCCACTTGGTGCGAAGTTCTCGGAAGCCGCGCTTTGCCGCGTCGGCCGATTTCTCGGTGAGGAGCTGCTGATACTCAGAGAGGAGTGCCGCTTTTGCCGCGCCATTCGCCGACCACTCGGCAGTCCCCGCGCTGTACAGCGCATCTCCGGCGGCCTTGAACCGGTCCCACAACTGGTTATCGAGAGCCCGCGCAGCTCGAGGCGCTTTCTTCCAGGCCTCGAGAAGACTGCGGTAGGCACCGATTCCGTCCGCGCCCTGAGGAGCGAGTGCTTCGGCCTTTTCGCACAATTCGGTCTTGATGCTCTTGGCTTCTTTATCGGCGGACTGTTTTGACTGGAAGAACGCACGCTGTGCGCGATCGAATGTCTGACGGGCAGTCTTAAAGCGATTCCACAATTCATCGGCCGCCTTTTTCGGCACGCGGTGGGGCAGCTTCTGCTCTTCCTTCCACGATTCGAAAAGCTCGCCGATTTCCTTCTGGGCGTTGCGCCAGTGAATCGACCCTTCGATCTGCGACGCAATCGCTTCAACGCGCTCCACAATCGCCTTGCGGCGTTCCAGTGATTGAGCCGACGCTTCCTTGTTCTCTGCGTCCTGCTTCTCTTTCAGTCCTGCAATTGACTCGGCAACCACTCCGACACGCAAGCGAAGGGCGTTGAGATCACCGACAGCGTGAGCCTCGGTCAGAGAGACAACCAACTTTTCGACGGCGGCGAGCAAGTCCCGCGCTGATGCTCCGGCCTTGGATCGTTGTTCAAGAAGAGTTACCTGCGAGGCGAGTTCGGTGAACCGTGTGACGTAGAACGCGAGCGCTTCATCGGCAGAGACGTCGACTACTTGACCGACGCTACGCCAGTCCCCGTCTTTGACCCACACGGTCCCGTCAGCATCGACTCGACCAAATGTTGTTTCGCTTTGTGCCACTTGTCAAGATTACACAGCGCACGCCGTCTCGGGTACACCGTTTCTGAACCGTTACCTGAGCGAACGCACACTTATCATGGAGACATGACGGGCGAAGCGGGGTTGTTCGGCGGCACAGCGCCGCTGGCGGTTCGCATGAGACCTCGGTCCGTCGACGAAATCGTCGGTCAATCGCACCTCCTTGGTGACGGATCTCCGCTGCGCCAATTAGCCGAGCCGTCGGGCAATGCAGGAGTATCCGTGATCCTGTGGGGTCCCGCGGGAACCGGGAAAACAACAATCGCACATGTCATCGCTCGGTCATCCAATCGCCATTTCGTGGAGTTGTCGGCCGTCACAGCCGGGGTCAAGGACGTCCGCGAGGTCATGGAGTCGGCATTGTCTCGAATCAGTGACGGAGGGTCGGCCACCCTTCTGTTCCTTGACGAGATCCACCGTTTCACCAAGGCCCAACAGGACGCCCTGCTTCCTGGTGTCGAAAACGGCTGGGTGACTCTGATAGCGGCAACGACGGAAAACCCGTCCTTCAGCGTGATCACACCACTACTCAGTCGCTCACTTCTTCTCACGCTTCGGCAGTTGACGGACGACGATGTCGCCTCGCTTGTCGAGCGCGCCGTCAGTGCACCGGAGGGCCTGGCGGGGGCTATTACCGTCGACGCAGAAGCCCTCGCATCTCTCGTGCGGTTGTCTAGTGGCGACGCGCGCCGAGCACTGACTACGCTCGAGGCCGCCTCCAACTCGGTTGGTCCAGGAGGAACCGTTACCGCAGAGACCGTCGCCTCAGCGAGCGACCGGGCACTGCTCCGTTATGACCGCGCGGGAGACGAACACTACGACGTCATCAGCGCCTTCATTAAGTCGGTGCGGGGCAGTGACGTCGACGCGTCGATCCACTACCTAGCGCGCATGATCGAAGCGGGAGAGGACCCGCGGTTCATTGCTCGTCGGTTGGTCATTCTCGCGGCGGAGGACATCGGAGTCGCCGACCCCTCGTGCCTCACCATCGCAGTCGCGGCCGCCGACGCGGTGCAACTCATCGGAATGCCCGAGGGTCGAATCCCGCTGGCGGAAGCCACAATCCATTTGGCACTCGCACCAAAGTCGAACTCGGTGATCGTCGCAATCGATGCGGCAATCCGAGACATTCGTGACGGAACGTTCGAGCCGGTCCCGAAGCACCTCCGTGACGCGCATTACGCAGGCGCGAAAAAACTGGGACACGGTAAGGGCTACATCTATCCGCACGACGTGGACGGAGGTGTTGCGAGTCAGGGTTATCGGGATGGCGTTGCGCCTCGGTATTACGAACCACGAGGGCATGGACGTGAGCAGGAACTCACCGAGCGACTCGCTCGCATCCGGGTTATCCTCGGCGGCAACTGAATGGCGCACGACACGTCTTTCTGTTAGGGTTAAGACACCGCTTGAGAAGACAGACGTGCGGCTGCGTCTCCTCCACAAGAATCGGTGCCTGTAGCCGGCGCCGTGGCCCTCATGTTTCTCTCCCCGTTTGTGGGGGGAATTCCACTGTTGTTTCACACACGTAAAGGACACAATGTCTGACAAAAACCGCACACGCGCGAAGGTTCGCCTCTCGCGTGCACTCGGAATCGCACTGACGCCCAAGGCCGCGCGCCTCATGGGTGAAGGAGCGTTCCCACCCGGCCAGCACGGTCGTACCAAGCGCAAGTCCGAAGGTGACTTCGCGATGCGTCTTCGTGAAAAGCAGCGCCTTCGCGCTCAGTACGGAATTCGTGAAGCCCAAATGCGCAACACCTTTGACGAAGCGCGTCGCACCCAGGGATTGACCGGTGAGAACCTTGTTGAGCTGCTCGAGATGCGTCTTGATGCTCTCGTTCTCCGTTCGGGTTTTGCCCGCACCTCCGCTCAGGCCCGCCAGATGGTTGTGCACCGTCACATCCTCGTTGACGGTCAACTCGTTGACCGCCCGTCGTTCCGCGTCAAGCCGGGACAGATGATCCACGTCAAGGAACGCAGCGAGGCAACTCCGTTGTTCCAGGATTCGGCAATCGGTGTTCACCGCGACGTTCTTCCCGCGGTTCCCGAGTACCTCGATGTAAAACTCGACAAGCTTCAAGCGCGACTCGTTCGCCGCCCCAAGCGCGCCGAGGTTCCCGTCACGTGTGAAGTACAGCTCGTCGTCGAGTACTACGCCGCACGCTAAAGCCCAACCGAGTGGGGTGGGCTTTCGAGCCCACCCCTTTCTCATTCCCCTAAACTCGTGTCGACAGAGGAGTATTCGATGAAAACGGCTGAAATCCAACGGCGTTGGTTGTCGTATTTCGAGGGCAAGGGTCACACGATCGTCCCGTCGGCATCTCTCGTCTCTGACGACCCGACGCTGATGTTCACGGTCGCGGGGATGGTGCCGTTCATTCCATATCTGACCGGAGTTGTCCCAGCGCCGTTCCCCCGCGCGACCTCGGTGCAGAAGTGTATTCGCACGCTCGATATCGAAGAGGTCGGAAAGACCACTCGTCACGGCACCTTCTTTCAGATGAACGGAAACTTCTCGTTCGGGGACTATTTCAAAGAAGGCGCGATCGGATTCGCGTGGGAATTGCTCACGATGTCCGAGTCGGATGGTGGCCTCGGCTTCGCCGAAAAAGACCTCTGGATCACGGTGTACGAAGAGGACGACGAAGCAATCGAGCTCTGGAAGAAGATCGCGGGCATTCCCGACGAGCGGATTCAGCGTTTTGGAAAGACCGACAACTTCTGGTCCACCGGCCAAACGGGGCCCGCAGGTCCGTGCTCGGAAATCTATTTTGACCGCGGTCCCGCCTACGGACCCGAGGGCGGCCCGGCTGTCGACGACACGCGGTACATCGAGATTTGGAACCTGGTGTTCATGCAGTATCTGATCTCGGACGTGAGGTCCAAGACCGAGTTCACGATTGACGGAGAACTTCCCCAAAAAAACATCGACACGGGCATGGGTATGGAGCGCGTCGCGTTCCTCAAGCAGGGTGTCGAAAACATGTACGAGATCGATCAGGTTCGACCGGTTCTCGATCTCGCGTCGCAGATTTCGGGGAGGGCGTACGGTGCCGACCACGACGACGATGTCCGCATGCGCGTT
>JBIIBI010000096.1:0-4199 GCA_044239485.1 Microbacteriaceae bacterium
CCAAACAACCCACAACACCTTGGCCCCATCGACCAAAACGGGCGGTAGCTCAGTTGGTCAGAGCATCGGACTCATAATCCATCGGTCGTCGGTTCTTCGCGCTGAACGGCCACCGTGGGCGCTGGGTTCTCGCCGAAAACCAACGTTGTTGGCGATTTCGGTGGGGCGCCGAGATCGGTCGCCGAATTGTCGGTCACCGCGGCGAGGAGGTCGTTCAACATGACAACCGCATCGGCAACGATTCCGTCGTCGTTCGAATCAGTACCGTGAATGAGCCAGCGCGCGACGTCAAGTTCCGAAGCGAAACGCGCGCGATGCGCGAGGCGTCGGTCGTTCGTCGGTCGTTCGTTCGCATAAATGTTCATGAACTCTGCTGCGTCATCGGCGCCGAACCGGGCGAACACTCGCCAGAGGTCGTCGGCGGGGTCGGCGACGCGAGCTCCAGCCCAGTTGATGACACCTGACACTGTTGCTCCGTCGACGAGGACGGCATCGAAATCGAGATTTCCGTGCGTGATGGTGGGAGTGAACTGCCACATGCCCGCGTCCTCAATTGCAGCGTCCCAGCGATCGAGTAGCGCGCTGGGCACCTTGGTCGTCTGGTGTGCGCGGTCGATGATGCCGGCGGCGTCGCGCAGGCTGTCGAGCGAGGTCGTCGCGGGGATGATGTTTCGCGTGACAATCGATGCGGGAAGGCTGTGGATGGCCGCGATTGCCGAAGCGAGCGAGGGGATAGCGCCGCGCGCATCTTTGAGGCTCGACAACGGCGTTCCGCTCGTCTCCTCGGTAACGACGATTCGTCTCGAGTCGTGGGTGCCCGCCGCGAGAGTGTGAGGGACGCCAAATGGCAGCCGCTCACGCACCCCGGCTCCGAGGAGTTGCCCGACACGGTGTTCTGCGTTCTGCAGGTCCGCCGCGGGTGCGGTGAGGGGTGATGAAATCGAAATCACGCGGTCGTCCGCGGTCCGGCACGTAACTCGGTCAAACTCGGCGGTCGATGAGTCCCGGTAGCCGTCGATTTCGAGGGACGGGATCTCTGCAACCGCCCACGCGGTTAGCATGATGGGGGACAATGCCATATCGGTACTTTAAGCCGAACCCGCGTCCGTTCAGGTTTGCCACGCGAGAGGAACACGATGAGCGCACTCATTGAATCTCTCGATGAAAACCAACGGAAAGTCGCGCTCGCGCTCGTCGGCCCGGTTCGGGTGCTCGCCGGCGCTGGTTCCGGAAAAACCCGAGCCATCACTCATCGCATCGCGTACGGAGTCGAAACCGGTGTCTACAGCGCAGAAAAGGTTCTCGCGCTGTCCTTCACGGTCAAGGCTGCGGGCGAAATGCGAAGTCGGCTCAGCGAACTTGGCGTCGAGGGTGTTGCGTGTCGCACATTCCACTCCGCGGCCATGCGTCAATTGGCGCACTTCTGGCCGGACCTCATCGGCGGAGATTTGCCAAAAGTGCTGCACTCCAAAGCGGCGACGCTCAAGCGTGCAGCAGCGCAATTGAACATTCGTGCGACCGACGAACTGTTGCGAGGAATAGCGGCAGAGATCGAATGGCGGAAAGTGCGACTTCTGTCAATGGACCACTACGAGACGGTGTTGCCCGAGCGACCACTTCCCGGGGGACTTTCTGCGGATGCGACGCTCGCGCTCGTCCAGAAATATGAAGCGCTCAAGGACGATCAGCGCAATCTCGATTTCGAGGACACGCTCATCGCAACGCTCGGAATGTTGAACGCTGAAAAGTGGGTCGCCGACCGTGTTCGCGAACAGTTCCGCTTTTTCGTCATTGACGAATACCAAGACGTTTCGCCCGTTCAACGTGCACTGCTGGATGCCTGGCGGGGGGACCACTCTGAAGTCTGTGTCGTGGGTGACCCGAACCAGACGGTGTTCGGATTCGCGGGCGCGTCGGACGAGCACCTTCTGCGGTTCGAATCGGAGTTCCCCGGCGCGACAACGGTCGAACTGGATCGGAACTACCGGTCAACTCCCGAAATCGTCCGACTGGCGAACTCGACGGTCCCGAATTCACCGCTGGAACTCGTCTCGATGCGGGAATCTGGTCCGGCACCTCGCGTCATCGTGTCGGCGACGGATGAAGACGAAGCGCGCTCGATCGGAACGGCCATCCGCGCTGCAATCGATGGTGGTACCGATCCGGCGGATATCGCGGTGCTGTATCGCATCAACGTGCAGTCCCTCGTGTTAGAACATGTTTTAGGCGAGATGCGAATCCCGTTTCGAGTGCGCGGAGGACGGTTCTTTGATGAGCCCGTCGTCACCCAGGCACTCGTCTTGGTTCGTGGGCGACTTCAAACCGATCCCGCCGCGAACGCACGAGACACCATGGCGCTCATTTTGCGCGAACATCTGGGGTGGCTGTCCAAGCCACCCGCAAACCCCGTTGATCGGCACGCGTGGAACCTCATGTCGGCGCTCGCGCAGATTGCCGAGAACCTTCCGGCCGAAGCAACCGTGATTGATCTGGCAGCAGATTTGAAGCACCGAGCCGACAACGAGATGGAACCGGCCGTGTCGGCGGTGACACTGTCGACGACCCACAACGCGAAAGGCTTGGAGTGGGACACGGTATTTGTCATTGGCATGAGCGAGGGATTGTTTCCACTGTCCTACTCGATGGGTGATGGGCCGATGCAAGAGGAACGTCGACTGGCCTACGTTGCGTTCACTCGGGCGGGACGATCACTCACGTTGAGTTGGGCGGAACGCCAGAAGGCGTCCAGTGCGGCGCGAACGCGCAGTCGGTTCATTCCGGAACATCTGGAATAGCGCGACAACCGCACTCCGGATGCAAGGCGTGTGGTGACACCGCGCGATTGAAGGTCGCGGCGTCGACACGAACCGAGTACCCGCCCCCCATCGGGTACAGGCACAGTGATTCCGCGGCTGCGTGAATCGCGAGATCGACGGAATCGGCCGCGGCCGTCCGACGCCACATTTGGGGGGCAACAGCGGACCACGCCGGATCGTCGTCGATGTGCGCCAACTCAACACAGCGAATGCACGCGGTCGCTCCGGGAATCACGACGGGGCCGACGCGAACGCTCGATTCGCCGAAGACGATTGCGCAGTGCGGGATGTCCCGACCGAGCCAGGGTTGGACGTCGATGGGGGAGACGACGAAGTGACTGACGAGCAGGACGAAATCGACGTCGACTGCCGAGAGGTCGGAACTGGAGCCCGCGACGACGGTCGATCGTGTCGACCCCGCCCAGGTGCGAGCGATGGTGTCCGTTGCGGGGGCGACACCCACGACGGCGAGTCGCGGCAAAGTAGCGCGCGGGGTTCGATGAAAGACTTCGCCGCACGAATCAATGAGGGATCGAGCCGCGTGTTCGCCGCCCACGACCGACGCGAGTCGAGCGACGCTCGTTCCCCGCACCAACTCGGCGATTCCCCTGGCACTCGTCAAATCAAGCGGGCCCAGGCGCGCGTGCTCGGGGTCAAGCCCGAACTGCACCGTTTCGGAATCGCGCCACACGACCGGAATCGAAGGGTCGATGCGAATGAACACCGTGGAATGCTCGCACACCACGCCACACGACGTCAGTCGTCGTCCACAGTCCCGTCCTCATCGATCAGTCGACGGATTGCGTCGTCCATGGCGTCGGGTGTGACGACCGTTGCCGACAGTCGAGAAATCAGAGCGGCGGGGTCGTCGATGTCGTCACTGGTCGGCATGATGTCGGGGTGGCCCCACACGCTGTCACGCTGTTCCGGTGACACGGCGGCATCAAGAGCACTCCACATCGCCGCCGCTTCGCGCAAACGCCGCGGCCGGGCATCGATTCCAATCAGACCCGCGAGCGCTTTTTCGCCGGGCCTTCCGACAGCGCGATTTCGCCGAATCATTTCCGCAATCGCATTTCGACTTGGCAGACGGTGGGCGGCGTTGTCGGCGACGACATCGACCCACCCTTCGATCAGCGCAAGCAGGGTCTCGATTCGCCTCAGTGCCACGATCTGCTCGTCGGTTTTGGGAGGGATCAACGACCCATCGCTGACGAGTCGACGGAGGGCCTCGGCGTCCGACAGGTCTATGTCGCTCATCGCATCCCGCATCCGTTCGGCGTCGATGGAGATTCCGTTCGCATAATCGGTAATGCTGGCGACGAGCCCCAACTTCAGCCACTTGGAGTGCTTGAACAACCGTGCGTGGGCAATCTCGCGGAT
>JBIIBI010000097.1:0-4195 GCA_044239485.1 Microbacteriaceae bacterium
GTGCCAGAGCGGGAAGCATTGCACCATAATCTGAATCGCTTCGGGGTACACCGTGATGGGGAAGAACGTTGCCGAGAACAGGAACATGGGCAGCATGATCATCGGCAGCCAGTCCATCTGCTGGAAAGTCTTCAGGTACGACGTGAATGCCATCCCAATCGAGGCGAACCCAGCCGCAATCAGAATGACCGCGGGGATCGCCAGAATCGCCAGTGGGGAAAGGACGAGCCCCATCGTTTGCATCACGATGAGGAATCCGACCGCATAGACCCCACCGCGCAAAAGCGCGAGGGTGATTTCGCCGATGGCGACGTCGAGCGGCCCCAGCGATGTCAGCAGCATCGTCTGATATAACTTGCCGAAGTTGAGTTTGAAAAAAACATTCCAGGTCGAGTCGTAAATCGCGCCGTTCATCGCCGACACCGCGAGAAGCGCGGGGGCGATGTACGCCCCGTACGGCACCGACGCTCCATCGACATCGATTGATCCGATGATTCCGCCCAGTCCGATGCCCATCGAGAAAAGGTAGAACACGGGCTCGAAGAAGCCGCTGAGAATGACGAGGTAATTGTTGGACATCGTTGCCCGAAGTCCGCGTTCGATCACCGCGCGAGCGTTGCCACCGGACATCCCACCGAAACGCCGCTTGGGCGCGGTGGCGGCGCTGACACGAACTTCGGCGGTCATCGCGTCAACCTCGCGACGAACGACCGGTGCATGAAGTATCCCCCGATGACCGCGTAGGCGACCAGAACCAACAGGTGGGTTGCGGTCAACCAGATGGGCTCGATTGCGCCGTAACTGACGGTTCTACCCAACTGAGTTGCGTGCCAGAGTGGCGAAATCCATCCGACCCACTCGAGCCAGTCGGGAACCTGCGAGAGCGGGAAGAACGTCCCCGAAAACAAGAACATGGGCATGACGACGAGCCGTTGAATCAGAGTGAATTGTCCGGTGTCATCCTCGAGTCTCGCCGCGTACGCACCCAGTGGTGTGAGGATTGAGAACGCCCCAAGGATGGCGATGGGGATCATGAGCCATCCCGACGCAAACGGAACCGCCCCGAACGCGATGAGAAAACCGTAAAAGACGCCGGCGGTAAAGGCGAAACGAATCGTCAGGTGAACGAGAAACCCGCCGACGATTTGTCCGGGCGAAATCGGCGTTGCGTGGATGGCAAAGAAAACCTTGTGCCACTTGAATCCGCTGAGCACGGGGTACATGCCTTCTTCCGCGCCAACCGTCAGAATCGTCGACATGAGCAGCGCAGGAGCGACAAAAACGAGAAACGGGACGCCCTCCATCCCCTGTGGGATGAGGTTCGCCAACCCGATTCCCAGGGCGAGCAGATACATGAGTGGGTTCCCGAAGGAGGATGTGACGACGTAGCTGGTGTACCCACGCATCTCGCGAAGCCGAAGCTCTGCGACGTACCACCAACCCCAGCGGCGCGGTTTCGCCGCCTCCGCCTTGATGTCGGCGACGTTTTTCATTCGACGAGGGTCCGGCCGGTCAGGCGAAGGAACACATCCTCCAATGACGAACGACGGACGAGGCTCGTCGTCGGGTGGTGGCCACGTTTCGTGATGACAGCAAGATCGCGTTCGCCGTTGTCGCTGTAGATCAAGATTCGATCGGGCAGGATTTCCTGACGCTCGCCGATGTCGGCGATTGACTTCGCGACGGACTTGTTTTTGTCCGACCCGTAACGAACTTCGAGAACTTCTTTGCTCGAATACTGGCGAATGAGTTGAGCGGGGGAACCTTCGGCCATGATCGCACCCTTGTCGACAACGATGATGCGATCACTGAGTTGTTCCGCTTCGTCCATATAGTGCGTTGTGAGGACAAGTGTCGTCCCCTGCTCTTTGAGACGGAACAACCGGTCCCACAGAATGTGGCGCGCTTGCGGATCGAGTCCCGTCGTCGGCTCGTCGAGGAGCAGCATCTGCGGGTCGTTCATGAGGGACCGAGCGATCGTCAACCGACGCTTCATTCCGCCGGAGAGCGGCTCAACCTTGGACTTGGCGCGGTCCGTCAACTGGGCGAACTCGAGCAATTCATCGGCACGTTTCGCGACAGCGGCGTGTGACATTCCGAAGAATCGCCCGTAGGTGATCAGGTTCTCGCGAACGCGTAATTCCTGGTCGAGATTGTCTTCTTGGGGAACGACACCGAGTTGTGAACGGATTGCGGGACCGTCGGTGTTGGGATCCATTCCGAGTACCTCGAGGTCCCCCGAGGTCCGCGTCGACACCGCGGCAATCATTTTCATCGTCGTGGACTTGCCGGCGCCGTTGGGGCCAAGGAGGCCGAAGGATTCACCCCGCTGTACCTCGAACGAGATACCGTCTACGGCAACGAAATCGCCATATTTCTTGACGATATCTTCAGCACGAATCACGGGTTCAGACACAAAGACTTATCCTAGTACGGAGGGGTGTCTCACACCTGGCTGAGACCAAACGATGAGTGCATTCCTGTCATCTCTCACAAAGGACGGTCATGTCTTCTCCTCGTTTCGGCGGATTCCGCCGCGGTGGCGCACCGGCGGACACGTCCGGACCCAAGGCGACCTTCTCGCAATTGGTTCCGTACCTGCTCGAACACAAAAAAATTCTGGCGGTTGTCGTCGTCTTGAGCCTGCTCGGCGCCGGCGCGTCTCTCGGTCAGCCGCTAATCGTCGCCCAGGTCATTTCGACCGTTCAAGCAGGAACTGACCTCGGGTGGCTTGTACCCGGCCTCATCGCCCTCGTTATCGGCGGGGCATTGCTCTCGAGCATTCGCCATTACCTGTTGCAGCGCACCGGCGAGAGCGTTGTTTTGTCCTCACGCCGCCACCTCGTCGCGCGACTCCTGAACCTGCCGATCAGTCAGTTCGACGCCCGACGCACGGGCGACCTCGTCTCACGAGTCGGTGCCGACTCAACCATGTTGCGGGCAGTACTCACGCAAGGACTCGTCGAGGCGATTGGCGGTTCGGTGACATTCGTCGGCGCAATCATCGCGATGCTCATCATCGACAGCGTGCTCTTCGGTCTCACGTTCGCTGTGGTGATCGCCTCGATCATCATTGTCATCGTTTTGTCTCGCCGAATTCGCGTGTACTCGCGAATCGCGCAGGACCGAGTCGGTGACCTCACTGCCTCGGTCGAACGCGCAATCTCGGCAGTGCGCACCGTTCGCGCCGCCAACGCGGTACAGCGCGAAATCGACACTGTTGATACCGATTCGCTCGGAGCCTGGCGAGCGGGGCTCGATGTCGCACGCATTTCTGCGTTCGTCGTTCCCATCTCGAGCATCGCGATGCAGGTGTCGTTCCTTGTCGTTTTGGGAGTCGGTGGATTCCGAGTCGCGAGTGGGACCATCGAGGTTGCACAACTCGTGTCCTTCATCCTCTTTTTGTTCATCATGATCATGCCCCTCGGTCAGGCCATCGGCGCCTTCACCTCGGTGATGCAGGCGCTCGGTGCTCTCGGACGAATTCAAGAGATTATCGAACTGCCTGGTGAAACAGAGGGCGACGTCGTCACCGAGCGACTCGATGGCGAACTCGGCAAAGTGGCGATCGAATTCGACGACGTGTCCTTCGCGTATGGCCCCGAGACCCCGATTCTTGATTCGGTGTCGTTCGCTGTCAAAACCGGAACACGTATCGCGCTTGTCGGGCCGAGCGGTTCGGGGAAATCGACAATTTTGTCACTCATCGAACGTTTTTATGACCCGCAATCCGGGTCGATTCGACTTGGTGGGCATGACGTTCGTTCGCTCGATCGAGCCGAGCTTCGCGCGGCAATCGGCTACGTCGAACAAGACGCACCCGTTCTCGCTGGATCAATTCGGGACAACCTCGTTTTGGGTGCACCTAATGCAACCGACGCCGACTGCGTCGCCGTGCTCGGTGAGGTCAACCTCTCGAACATCGCGGACAGGGACGCGCGTGGAATCCACGCTCCCGTTGGCGAGGGTGGTGTTTTGCTGTCGGGCGGTGAGCGCCAACGTCTCGCGATCGCACGCGCGCTTCTTGCCGCCGCACCGATCCTGTTGCTTGACGAGTCGACGTCGAGCCTCGACGGTCTGAACGAGCAGTTGATGAAAGACGCGATCGATCGGGTCTCGGCCCAACGAACTCTCATCGTTATCGCCCACCGGCTCTCGACCGTTATCGACAGCGATCAAATCGTGGTTCTCCGGA
>JBIIBI010000098.1:0-4170 GCA_044239485.1 Microbacteriaceae bacterium
AGGCTCCCCTGTGGGGATGTAGCTCAATGGTAGAGCCCCAGTCTTCCAAACTGATTACGCGGGTTCGATTCCCGTCATCCCCTCCATACCGATAAAACCGCGCTCGCTCGTCATCGGGAGTTTGCGTCACCGTAAAGGTCCGGGCGGCGATCGGTCAGGATATGGTTACGGGGTCCGATTGTCAGTCGATCGTCATCGATTTCGATTTCGGCATCGATTCGATTGTGGGAGTCTTTCGTTCCACTCGGCCAACCATCGGCGTTGATGATTACCGACCCTTCTGTCCACGTGTGCCCGCGTTCGGTGCCTCGTCGATCGCAACAGAACATCGGTATTCGCGACGAACGCGATGCCGCCATCGCCTGAATGACCTCTGGCGGGTGCTCGCCAGGCGGAGCCGGAACCGCAGGCCAGTTGGTGGGTATCGCAATCATTTCCGCGCCCTGCACGGCCAGCGACCTCGGCATCTCGGGGAACTCCTGGTCATAACAAATCAGCACTCCCACGCGACCGACGGGGGTCTCAAAAACCGTCGGCGCATCGGCTCCGGGGGTGAACAACTCCTTCTCGGCATCCCACAAGTGCGTCTTTCGGTAAACACCGATAACAGAGCCAGCGGTCAGCACGATGGCGGAGTTGTACAGCACCCCACCCTCGTTTTCGCAGAACCCGAGGACCGCAACAGCGTCAGCATTCAGCAGTGTGCTGAGTCGGGTGAAGAATTCGTCGGTTGGTTTGAGCGAACAGGACAGTGCCTCGGCAGGCTCGGAAAGATAGTAACCACTCGTTGAGAGCTCTGGCAGAACCAAAAGCTGCACTCGTTTAGCCATGGCGTCAACAACGGCTGCTTCAATCATTTCCTTGTTGCGCTCAAGATCTCCAATGGCCGGCGCAAGTTCATCGCACCGAACTCGCACAACTCGACTGGCCACTACTTTCCCGGCTGGTAGATGTCGAGGCGCATTGTGGCTGTCGCGCTATGCGCAGCCATCCCCTCGGAGTCCGAGATGACGCGAACGGCATCGGCTAAGTCTGGCGTGGCCGCCTGGGTGACCTTTTGATAGGTCAGAGGCTTCAAGTACCTGGATACCGAAAGTCCCGCGCTGTGCTTCGCGCCACCCGCGGTGGGCAAAACGTGATTGGTTCCCGCCATTCCCTTATCGGAATACGCCACGGTGCTCCATGGGCCAATGAAGATCGATCCATAGTTCTTGAGGGTGCGGTGGAAATACTCGTCATCCGCAGTCTGAATTTCGAGGTGTTCTGGGGCGAGGTCATCCATGAGAATCACCGCGGTCTCACGATTACTCGCGACGGTGACAGAGCCATAGTCGCGTCAGCAGTTGACGATCAATCGCCTCGATCACGGCCCGACCGAATTCCTCTGAGGTGGTCACGAGCGCGGCAGGTGAATTGGGCCCGTGTTCCGCTTGTCCGAGGAGGTCGGCGGCAACGATTTCTGGGTCTGCCGTTTCGTCGGCTATTGCCGCGACCTCTGAAGGCCCGGCGAGAAGGTCGATGGCGACGGTGCCGAAAAGTTGCCTCTTTGCTTCGGCAACATAGGCATTTCCCGCACCAACGAGCATGTCAACAGGCAACTCGTCGAGCAGCCCGAAGGCCATCGCGGCGAGCGCCTGGACTCCACCGAGGGTGAATACGCGGTCTGCGCCGGACAGATACGCGGCGTAGACAACCGCATCATTGGCGCCGCCATCAGGCTGGGGTGGCGTGCAGGCGATCACCGTTTCTACGCCCGCAACTTTGGCAACTCCGACGGTCATGAATGCACTGGCCGTTAGCGGGAAACGTCCCGCGGGAAGATAAGCACCAACGCGCGAAATCGGGATGTACCGTGAACCAGCAACAAGCCCTGGCAAGATCTCCATTTCAAAGTCTTTGAGATGGTTTCGCTGGGCGGAAGCAAAGGTTTTGGTCCGCTCGGAACCTATTTCGATCGCGGCACGCAGATCTGCGGGCAGCCGGCCGCAACTTGACGCAATCGCGGCCGAGCTCAACTCGAACTCCGGCTTTTTCCAGTTGTCGAGTCGGGCGGCATAATCCCGCACTGCGTCCAGGCCTCGTTTCTCTATGTCGAGCAACATCGCGGTGACCGTTTCGATCACCGCCGGGTCTCGTTGCGCGGCTGGCGCATCAATCAGAGGTTCCTTGAGGTGGAAAAACGAGCCTTCAAGGTTTTTGAGGACGACAGGTGTGAATCGCATGGCTTCAGCATAATTTTCGATCACCCCCCTGACAAGACCATGGATGCCTTACCAAGCCATAGGATTTTCCTATGACTCTTGCCCAACTCCGTGCGTTTGTTCTCTCCGCCAGCCTGGGTTCTTTCACGGCAGCTGCGGAAGCGCTCGGCACAACACAGCCCACGGTGTCTGGGCTTGTGAGAAAACTTGAAGATGACCACGGGCTTGCGTTGTTTGTTCGAACCGCCCGGCATCTCGTCCTCACCGCGGCCGGAATCGAGATCCTGCCCTGGGCTCGACGAGCGGTTGACGCGGCAGATGGCGCGGAGGATTCCCTCCTTGCCTTCCGAGGGATGACGGGCGGGGTCGCTTCCCTCGGTGTTCTCCGGAACGCGTCCTATTACTTTCTTTCAAATCTTGCAGAGCACTTTCATCGCGAACATCCGGGAGTTCGAACTCGGCTCATCGGCCAAAACTCGGTGGAGGTCGCAGCGGCGGTTCGCGCCGGTGAATTAGAGGCCGGACTGGTGGTCTTACCGATCGATGACGATGGGCTCGATGTCACGCCCCTCATGCGGGATGAAGTGCTGTGGGCGAGCACCGATCCTCAACGTGTGGCAAGCCCGATGACGCTTGACGAAATCCCAAAGGCTCCCCTGATTTTGTACGATGCCCACTACGGTTGGTCCGATCCCACCCGCCGCCAACTTGCCGAACGCGCTCAAGTCATCGGACTGAAACTCGAGGCGTTGATCGAAGTTGAAAACGTTGAAGTTGCTCTCAGTCTGGTCGAACGAGGAATGGGCGACACCATTGTTTCGCGGGCGGTCACGCGCAGCGCCGGGTTTCCTCCAACCGTCCTTGTGGCCCCGTTTGCCGAACCGCTCTTCGACACCATCGCACTCATTTCTCGGGTGGACGCAATTCTGTCCCCGGTAACCGCCGAACTTGTTCGGATGGCGACGGGCATGTTGCACGATTCACGCAACACCGACGAAAAAGATGAATGGATCACTCCCGCGAAATAGCGAAGCATAGGCAAAACCTATAGTTGCAATAGGTTGATGTCTACTTGTGCGATAGGCATGCAGACCCTAGATTTCGATATCAAGCAGGTCGATTCAGCCTAATCAGCCTCGCCAACTAATGCTGGTACTTGTCGCAATTGACTTGACCATGACTTCCACAAAAGGAGAAAGAATGTCCAGCACAACCAAAAACCCAACGAGCGGCATCGAAGCCCGCTCGATTGATTGGGTTCCACTCAACGAACGACGGGGCAAAGCATCGACGCTCTTCCCGTTGTGGTTCATGTCCAACGCCAACGTGACAACCCTCGCCACCGGAATGCTCGGTGCTGCAATGGGAGCAAGCCTGCTCACGTCGCTGACCGCCATCGTGCTCGGCGTTGCCGTCGGAACGATTTTTACCGCATTCCACTCGGCACAAGGCCCCCAACTCGGATTGCCGCAGATGATTCAGTCGCGTGCCCAATTCGGTTACCGTGGCGTGATCCTGATTTGCGCAATTGTGGTTTTCAGCCTCGTCGGCTTCAACATGTTCAACCAGATGCTGGGGGCGCAAATCCTTACCATGACCACCGGCGTTGACGCGAACGCTCTCTGGTACGTGCTCATCAGTGCCGTCTCGCTGGTGCTGGCGATTTTTGGCTACCACTGGATCCACGCAACTCAGAAATGGCTGACCCTGCTGTTTCTCGCGACCTTCGGAATCTTCACCGTGGCGGCACTTGTCGTCGTCCCGCTTGATCCGGCACAGCTCACTTTCAACGACTTCAACATCGCAGCATTCCTCATTCAGTTCGGTGCCGCGGCCGCGTATGCACTGGGATGGGCGCCGTATGTTTCCGACTACTCGCGTTACCTTCCGCCCCAGACAAGTCCAGCGAAAGCGCTCTGGTTCACCTACGGCGGCGTGTTCATTGGCGCTGCCTGGCTGATGGCGCTTG
>JBIIBI010000099.1:0-4168 GCA_044239485.1 Microbacteriaceae bacterium
CAGTTGGTCAACACGTCGGCGAAGTCGCGAATCGCCGAGGCCGCCATCGGGCTGTCCAGAGCGTCGAGGTCAGTCGTGACTCTTTCGATGAGCTGGCGAGTCTTGGCTAGCAAATAGCGATCGAGAACGTGGGTCGAGTCGGTTCGGCGAACGGCGTCGACGTCACCCGCATACAGCGTGAAGAAGTAGTACGTGCTCCAGAGCGGCAAGAGGAACTGGCGAACCGATTCGCGGATGCCCTCCTCGGTGACGACCAGGTTCCCGCCGCGAATGACGCTCGACGACATAAGGAACCAGCGCATCGCGTCGGCTCCGTCTCGTTCGAACACTTCGGACACATCGGGATAATTACGCAGCGACTTCGACATCTTCTGCCCGTCGTTACCCAGAACGATTCCGTGACTGATGACGTTGGTGAACGCAGGACGGTCGAAGAGTGCCGTCGACAGAACGTGGAGCGTGTAGAACCAGCCGCGCGTCTGTCCGATGTACTCGACGATGAAGTCGGCCGGATTGTGCGTGTCGAACCATTCGCGATTCTCGAACGGATAGTGAACCTGTGCGAACGGCATCGATCCCGAGTCGAACCACACGTCGAGAACGTCGGTGATGCGACGCATCGTCGACTTCCCCGTCGGGTCGTCGGGGTTCGGGCGCGTGAGTTCGTCAATCGCCGGGCGGTGCAAGTCCGTCGGGCGGACACCGAAGTCGGCTTCGAGCTCGTCGAGCGAGCCGTAAACGTCAATTCGAGGGTGTTCGGGGTCGTCGCTCTTCCACACCGGAATCGGCGAGCCCCAATAACGGTTTCGCGAGATTGACCAGTCGCGAGCGCCGCTGACCCATTTGCCAAACTGACCGTCTTTGACGTTGTCCGGAACCCAGTTGATCTGTTGATTGAGTTCGCCCATGCGGTCGCGGAATTCGGGGACTCGGATGAACCACGACGAAACGGCCTTGTAGATGAGCGGGTTGCGGCACCGCCAGCAGTGCGGGTACGAGTGGTCGTACGACTTCTGTTGCAACAGACGGCCGTCGGCCTTGAGTTTCTGCGTGAGTGGCTTGTTCGCGTCGAACACGTGGAGCCCCACGACGTCAGAAACCTCGGGAAGGAACTTGCCAGAGTCGTCGACCGAAACGATGACGGGGATACCGGCCGCGGCACAGATGATTTGGTCGTCTTCACCGTAGGCAGGGGCCTGATGGACGATTCCCGTGCCCTCACCGGTCGCCACATAGTCAGCGACGAGGATCTGCCAGGCGTTTTCCATACCCTCGGCATCGGCGTAGTAGTCCCACAGGCGCGTGTAGGTGATTCCGCTCAAGTCTGATCCGACAAAAGTGGCGCTCACGGCCTCGTTTGCCGCTGCCGCATCCTCGTAACCCAGTTCTTTGGCGTACGCGCCGACGGTGTCAGTGGCCAGAAGGAAGTTGTCCCCTTCCGCCGCGGCCCCGTTCGGTCCGGCGGGCACAACGACGTAGCCGATGGATGGGCCGACGGCGAGCGCCGCGTTGGTCGGCAAGGTCCACGGTGTTGTAGTCCAGGCAAGCGCGTTGACTCCGACGAGGCCGAGTGATTCGGCCCTTGTACCGGTCAACGGGAACGTGACCGTGACGGATTGGTCTTGGCGCGACTTGTAGACATCGTCGTCCATGCGCAGTTCGTGGTTCGACAGCGGGGTTTGGTCGCGCCAGCAATACGGGAGCACCCGGTACCCCTCGTAGGCGAGGCCCTTGTCGTGTAGTTGTTTGAACGCCCAGATGACGCTCTCCATGAACGTGATGTCGAGCGTCTTGTAGTCGTTTTCGAAGTCCACCCAGCGCGCTTGGCGAGTGACGTACTCTTCCCATTCCTTGGTGTACTTGAGCACCGACTCTTTGGCCGCCGCGTTGAACGCCGCGAGCCCCATCTCTTCGATCTGGGACTTGTCGGTGATTCCGAGCTGGCGTTCGGCCTCGAGTTCGGCGGGAAGTCCGTGGGTGTCCCACCCGAATCGGCGGTGAACCTGCTTGCCGCGCATGGTCTGGTAACGAGGGAACAGGTCTTTGGCGTACCCCGTCAGCAGGTGACCGTAGTGTGGCAGTCCGTTGGCGAACGGCGGGCCGTCGTAGAAGACCCATTCGTCGCAGCCCTCGCGGTTCGCGATGGATTTGCGGAACGTGTCGTTGGTCGCCCAATACGCAAGAACCTCGTGCTCGATCGCAGGGAACGACGGGGACGGCTGAACACCGGTCGTGTCGCGGTGGCGGGGGTACGTCATGGGGGCTCCTCGTGGTTTTTCTCACCGAGGACGAGAATCGCTTCCCGCGGTACCACCCCGTTTGCCCTCTCGAGCCACTCGTTGACTGCTGTAACGGGCTTACCCGCGCGGTTCTAGTTGGCCAGGGCCGTTCTTCCGCGGACTCACCGGTGATGGCCGGTTCAACGTCGTTGTGTCCAGTGTACGCGAACGAGGGCGAGGCGTAGGCTGGAATCAACCTGAAGGAGAATTATGCCCACGACTTCGACACGCCCCCGTCAGGGGATTGCACTCATCATCAGTATCGCTGTGCCGTTCATCATTGGCGGACTCGGTGCGTTATCGACCGCGGGAAATGTCGACGGGTGGTACGCCGACGCGAACACCGCGCCGTGGACGCCGCCGAACTGGGTGTTCGGTCCCGTCTGGTCAGTTCTCTATGTCTTGATTGGGGTGTCGTTTTGGCGTGCGTGGCGCATGCCGTCGAGCCCCGCCCGCACCGCGGGTATTCGACTGTTCATCTGGCAGTTAGCCCTCAACGCCATCTGGACGCCAATTTTCTTTTCGGGCTTCCCCCTCATCGGACCGACCGCCTTCTGGCTCGGGGTGGTCATCATTCTTGTCATGGACGTGCTCGTGTGGATGACGATCGTGAAATTCAAGGAGGTCGACATCTGGTCGGCGCGTTTGCTGATTCCCTACGAAGCGTGGTTATTCATCGCGTCGACGCTCAACATCTATCTCGCGCTCTTCAACTAGATATCACGCGCGACAACGCGCTGCGATACTTCACGCCCGAGAACGACGCCGAACAGCGAGTGCAATCAATGACGCCACCAGACCGATTGCCAACAACCCGGGAGCGCCCGAATCCGCGCCGGTATTCGCAAGGTTTTCGTTTGCTGTCGACGGTGCGGGCTCCCAGTTGACCACGCGGGTTCGATCGCTGATTCCGGCAAAAACGAACGCATCGGATTCAAGTTCCGTGTCGGACGCCGCATCGGCAATGGCGATGCCGGTCCCCTCTTGCCAGCCACTCATGACTGGGTCGTTGTTCACGCTCGCATCAACGAAAAAGACCTTGCCAAGAACGACGTATTCAACGGTTTCCCCTGGCGCAAGGTCGGGCACGCGGTAGTAAAGCTGTGCGAGATTGCCTCCGTTACCATGGCCGCCTGACGTCCATGTGTTTTCGTCGATGTCTGCGAGGGGCGAAATTGAACCGGCTTGACCAACCGCATATTTGGCGACATACGTTGTCGTGCTCGTGCCGCCTACACGGTCATCAGTCACCCACACGTAGTTGTCGGCGTCGGTGACAACCGTCGTACCTGTTCCGTAGTCGACCGCGTAATCACCAATGAGCCCGTCGGTGTCGGTGTAGCTCACGATGGTGTTGTCATCTTGGTACGTGTCAAAGGCGAGCCTGAGGATCGGCCCCGCCATTTTCGCGTCATCCGTGTTGGTGATGGTGTAGCGCATCCGAACCGTGTCGCCGGCTGCGAAGAAACGCAATTCGGTGACAAGTGACAACAGGCCGTCCCAAGTGTCAATCGTTTGGGAGTCGCAGGTAAGCACCAGGTCACCGCCATCGGCGGTCAGGTCCGCGGGGTTTGAACATTCCGCATTAGTTTGACCGCCTGCGGCGCCATAGAGGGTTGCCTGCGTGCTGTCCCACGTTAGCCGGGGGTAATTGTCGTTAACCGGACCCCTTAGGTAGAGAGGGTTCGAATCATTAAATTTCCAATGGTTGTTGTCGGGTCCGACAAAAACATCATCGCCGGGCACATACGATGCGGCATGAGCTGGGGTAATCCCGGCGATGGCACACAGTGCGGCAACCGCCGCGATACTCCACATATAACCCTGCTGTTTCATTCGCATACCTATCGATCGTTAGTCCGTGTTCTGAACCTAGCTGGTTTTGCGTC